>NZ_JCBANA010000059.1:0-44883 GCF_059760725.1 Achromobacter sp. 1014246743 | reverse complement strand
GCGACGCCGGACGCATCGCGGCAGCCCCCCGCGGCGGTTGCCTCGCGCACCCTGCCGTTTCAGCCCGGCGTGCCGGACCTGAAGAGTTTTCCGGCGGCGGCGTGGGCGCGCTGCGTGGCCGGCCGGATCAAGTCGTTGCGCGTCCATGACCTGGGCTATGGGCCGGTGGCCGGCCTGCCAGCGCTGCGGGCCGCCATCCTGGCGCACGCCGGCACCGCGCGCGGCGTGGTGGCGCAAGCGGATCAGGTGGCGGTGTTTCCGTCGGCGGCTGCCGCCATCGATACCCTGGCCCGCGTGACCTTGGCGCCGCGGGCCGACACGGCCTGGATCGAAGACCCCGGCTGGCCCCGCGCGCGGGCCTTGCTGCTGCGGGCGGGCGCGCAGCTTGTGCCGGTGCCGTGCGACGCCGATGGCATCGATCCGTCGCGCGTGGCGGGTGGCGCCCCGCGCCTGATCTACGTGACGCCTTCGCACCAGTGCCCCACCGGCGTCACGATGAGCCTGCCGCGGCGGCTGGCGCTGCTGGACGCCGCGCAGCGGCACGGCGCCTTCATCATCGAAGACGACTACGACAGCGAATTTCGCTACGACGCCCGGCCCATCGCCGCGCTGCAAGGCATCGACACAGGCCAGCGCGTGGCCTACGTCGGCACGTTTTCCAAGACGCTGGCGCCGGGGCTGCGCGTGGCCTATGCCATCTTGCCGCCGGAATTGGTGGCCGCCTGCCATGCCGACATGGCCTTGCGCCAGGGCGACGTGCCGATCCATATCCAGGCCGGGTTGGCCGACTTCCTGAACGATGGCCATTTCCGCAGCCACATCCGCCGCATGCGCGGCGTGTACGCCGAACGCATGCACAACCTGGTGCGCGCGCTGACGCAGCACTGCGGCGATTGGCTGGATGTAGCCGATGGCGGCGGCGGATTGAAGCTGGCGGCGCGGCTGCGTGACCACGGCGTGGACGATCACCGCGTGGTGCGGGCGCTGGCCGAACGCGGCTACGGCGCCCGGACATTTTCCGAGTTTTGCCTCGCGGCGCCGGTGCCGGGGCTGGTGTTCGGCATCGCGCAGGGCACGCTCGCGCGCTGCGAGGCCCTGGCGCAGGCGCTGGCGGCCATTTTGCGCGGCGCGGCGCAGTAGTACAGTGCCAGGCACCCCGCGGCGCGGATGCCGTGGGCAGAACACCATAACGGGAGACAGCATGGATACGGTAGGCAAGGGCGCCAGCGTGCGCGAACAGGTCGGCGAAACGGAATGGCAGGTCCGCAAGGATCTCGCGGCGCTGTACCGGCTGGTGGCGCTGTTTGGCTGGGACGACCTGATCTTCACGCACATCACGGCCAAGGTGCCGGGCACCGAGCACTTCCTGATCAACCCGTACGGCATGATGTTCGACGAAATCACCGCGTCCAGCCTGGTCAAGATCGACCTGGACGGCCGCAAGGTGATGGACTCGGAATACGACATCAACCCGGCCGGCTTCACCATCCACAGCTGTATCCACGCGGCCCGCAAGGATGCCATGTGCGTGCTGCACACGCATTCGATCAACGGCGTGGCGGTGTCGGCGCAGAAGGGCGGCCTGTTGCCGCTGTCGCAGTTTGCATTCATTGCGCTGCGCTCGCTCAGCTATCACGACTACGAAGGCCTGGCGCTCAACCCCGAAGAGCAGCCGCGGCTGGTGCGCGACCTGGGCAGCAACAACTACCTGATCCTGCGCAACCATGGTTTGCTGACGGTGGGCCAGACCATGGCCGAGGCCTTCCAGGCCATGCACCGGCTGGAAGCCGCCTGCATGGTGCAGGTGCGGGCCCAGGCGGGCGGCGAACTCACCTACATCCCGCCCGAGATCCTGGCGCGCGCCGCCGTCGAGTCCCCGGCCGATCGCGCACACAAGGCAGCGCTGGCCTGGCCCGGCCTGTTGCGCCGGCTGGACCGGCGCAACCCGGGCTACGCCGACTGACGCGGGTTGCCTGGCGCGGCCGGACCGCCACCGCTGCGCAACGCGTCGGCAGCCTGCCGGTGCGCGATACCGTCCGCGCGCCCCGGCCCGCCGCCTGACCGGCCTACTGCTTCTTCGGCTGCGCTTGCAGGAACTCGGCGCAGTCCGGCACCGGCGTCGCGGGCCGGTAGACCGACGTGTCTTCGTGCCACTTGTAGGTCACCGTGTAGCTGCACTGCTTGTCGGTCTGCGGCGCCTTCTGGGCCTCGGTGGGCGCCGGCAGCTTGCTCGAGTCCGCATAGCGGCTGGCCCCGGCCGGCGTGCGCGTGGCATGGGTGGTGACCTGCAGGTCGGGATACTTGCCGCCGGGCAGCGCCTTCAGGGCCGCCTGGAAGCGGTACGTATCGACGCAGTTGCCATCGCGCCGGGTCTGGTCCGCGTCATTGAAGCAGGCCCGGATGCGGGCGTTGGCGGTGTAGGGCATCACCTGCACCAGGCCGGACACGTTATCGCCCAGGTTGACCATGAACAGGTACAGGTCCTTGCGTGCGAAGCTGCCGCCGGAGAACTGGATTTCTTCCTTGTAGTCCGGCTCGGTCGGGCCGATCACGCCGACCAGCGCGCGTTCTTCGTCCAGGCGGATCAGGTGCGGCCAGACGGTGAAGTGCGAGAAATTCGGGATGTCGGGCAGGTCCCAGAACGGCCATTCGGCGCGCAGGGTGCGGCTGGTGGCAAACGGGCCGTTGTCCTGCATCGTGCCGTCCGTCTTGATGCCGACGCACCAATCGGTCTGGGCGTTGCAGTACAGCTTGTTCTGCGGGTTCAGCGTCAGGGGTTCGACGTCCGGCTGTGCCGCGACGGCGGCCAGGGGCATCAGGCCGGCGATCAGCAACGCAAACGCTTTATTCATGGTGATTCCTTTGTGGCGGATGGGCGCGGGCGCATTGTTACCCGATTTGCCGGATAAGGCGTCACCAATTGTTTAAAACGCTTCGAATCCTGCGCGGCCTGCCTGGCACGCTGGCCCTATCTCGCCAAGCGCGCCGACAGCACGGCCGCCAGTGCGGGCGCCAGGGCGAACACGCCGAACAAGGCCAGTGCCGCCGTCCGGGCGCCTTCCACGCCGCCGGGCTCGGTCAGGCCGCCCGCGTTGGCCACCACGCCCGCCAGCGCGGCGGTCAATGCGGTGGCATACAGCTGCACGGTCGTGATCGAGGACGACGCCAGGTTTTCCTCTCCGGGGGCGGCGGCCGAGAACACGCGGGTCAGCAGGTGAGGCCAGGCCAGCCCGATGCCAAAGCCCACCGCGGTCAGCGCCACGCAGTAGATGACCGTGCCGAACCACGCCGGATTCCAGGCCGTCACCGGCATGGTCGCGGCCAGTGCCGCGATCGCGGCAAAGACCACCCACGGACTGATCCGGATCAGCCGATGCGCTTGCAGGGCGCTGCGGCCGGCGCTGTACACCGACGCCACCGTCCAGCCGCCGGCCATCATCGCGGTCATGTAGCCCGCGGCCAGCGGCGTCTGCTGGTGCACCACCTGCAGGAAATACGGCACGAAGATCTCGGTGGTCAGCGCCGCCACCAGCAGGCTCATCACGGCATACAGCACGCCCAGCGGTGTGCGCAACGAGTAGGCGCCGGTGGGCAGCAGCCGGGCGCGGGCCTGCCTGTCGATGCGCACGATCAGGGCGGCGATGGCCACGCCGGCCGCGATGCCGGCGGCATTCCAGAGCAGCCGCTGCGACAGGCTGGCGGCGGAAATTGCCAGCACCGACAGCACCAGCAATGCGATGGTCAGCCACGGCACCCGGCCGGGCGGCGCGTCGGCCGCGGCCTTGCCGCGAAACTGGCTGGCCACGATCAGCGCCAGCAGCAGCGCCACCGGCACCAGTACCCAGAACGCCGGCCGCCAGTGGCCGCTTTGCGCGAACACGCCGCCGATGGCGGGGCCGCCCAGCGTGGCCACGCCCCACATGCCCGACACCAGCGCCATGGCGCGCGGCCACAGCCGGGCGTCGAACACCACGCGGATCAGCGCGTAGCTCAGTGCAAAGAGCACGCCGCCGCCCAGGCCCTGCACGGTGCGCCCCAACAGCAGCACCGGCATCGACGGCGCCATCGCGCAGGCCACCGCACCGATCGAGAACACCGCCAGCGCCACCAGGTACGCCAGGCGTGGCCCCAACTGCTCGATCAGCTTGGCCGACAGCGCCGACCCGACGATGGACGCGGCCACGAACAGGGTGGTGTTCCAGGCGTAATACGTCAGGCCGCCGATCTCCTGGATGATCGTGGGCAGGATGGTGGTGACCACGTAGATATTCACCGCGTGCAGTGCCACGCCGCCGGCCAGGGCGATCGAACGCAGGCCATTGCGGCCGCGCAGCAGGTCGCCCCAGGACGCGGACGCCGGTTCCGCCGCTGTCAGGCTCGGGCTCGATGACATGGACCTGTCTCCTTTTAAATTATCAATCCAACAAATGATGGAATGATAGGAAGATGCTATGTTCCCGTCAATGAAGACCTTGCCGCCGTCCCCGTCTATGCCCTTGCCCCTGGCCGATCCCGCCGACTCGCTCGACGAGTTGGCCGATGCCGCCAAGACGCTGGGGCATCCTCATCGCCTGGCCCTGCTGCAGGCCGTGCTGCAACGAGAAAGCACGGTCGAGCAACTGGCGTTGTTGTCCGGCCTGTCGATCACCAACGCCTCGCAACACTTGCAGCAGCTCAAGCGCGCCGGCTTCATCCAGTCGCGGCGCGACGGCAAGCACGTGCTGTACCGCGGCGGCGCGGGGCCCGTGTCCGAAGTGCTGTCGGCCCTGCAGGATTACCTGGCCCACCAGCGCCAGGAGATGCAGCGCGTGGCGTCCGACAGCGTGAACCGCCCCGAGCAGCTCGAAGCCGTGTCCATCGAAGCGCTGGTTGCCAAGCTGGACGACGGCGCGCTGCTGCTGGACGTGCGTTCGCCCGACGATTACGCCGCCGGCCACATTCCGGGGGCGGTCAACCTGCCCACCGAAGCGCTGGAGGCCCACCTGGCGCAGCTGCCGCGCGACCAGGCCATCGTGGCCTATTGCGGCGGCCGCTACTGCGTGCTGTCGATGCGGGCGGTGGCGCTGCTGCGCGCCCGTGGCTTCCAGGCGCAGCGGCTGGGCGATGGCTTTCCCGCCTGGAAGGCGGCCGGCCTGCGGGTCGAGTCCGCGCCGCATTGAGGCAGGCCCGCTTTCAGCGCACTCATTTTGCTCACCAGAAACACGCAGGAGACACGCATGACTATCGGATTCATCGGCCTGGGCGTCATGGGGACGCCCATGGCGCTGAACCTGGCCCGCGCCGGCACGCCGCTGGTGGCCTGGAGCCGCTCGGGCGGCAGCTTCGACGCCTTGCGCGCGGCGGGCGCCCATATTGCCGACACGATCGATGAGGTCTACGCGCAATGCGGCACGGTCATCCTGATGCTGGCCAACGACGCCGCCATCGACGCCACGCTGGGCCGTGGCACGCCAGACTTTGCCACGCGGGTGCAAGGGCACCTGATCGTCAACATGGGTACCACGTCGACGGACGTCTCGCGCCAGCTGGGCGCGGACATCCGGGCGGCCGGCGGCCGATATGTCGAGGCGCCGGTGTCCGGCTCGCGCAAGCCCGCCGAAGCGGGCCAACTGGTGGTGATGCTGGCCGGCGAACCCGACGACGTGGCCGCGATCCGCACGCTGGTGCAGCCGCTATGCCGCGACAGTTTCGTCTGCGGCGCCGTGCCGTCGGCGCTGGCCATGAAGCTGGCCGTGAACCTGTTTTTGATCACCATGGTCACCGGCCTGACCGAATCCGTGCATTTCGCCGAACGCCAGGGCATCGACCTGGCGCTGTTTGCCGACGTGCTGAACGCCGGGCCGATGGCCAGCGACGTGTCCCGCGTGAAACTGGGCAAGCTGGTCGCGCAGGACTACTCGGTGCAGGCCGCCATTACCGATGTGCTCAAGAACAGCCGCCTGGTGGCCGAGGCGGCGCGCAGCATCGGCATCGCCTCGCCGCTGCTGGACGCCAGCCATGCGCTGTATGGCGAAACCGAGGCGCTGGGCCTGGGTACTTCCGACATGGTGGCGGTGATCCGCGCCATCGAACAACGCACCGCCGCGGGTTGAGCCGCGGCGCCGGCCGGCAAGCGTGTATCTTGCCGCCTTCTTCCCATTGACACCGCCTTTCTTGAATCATGTTCACGCTTAGACTATCCACGCCCGCCGATGGCGCCGCCGTCGTCGACATCTGGCGCCGCGCCGTCGATGCCACCCATCACTTCCTGACCCCCGAAGACCGCCTTGCCATCGACGCCGAAGTCGTGGGCTTTTTGCCCGCCGCCACGCTCGATCTGGCCGTGGACGAGGCTGATCGCCCCGTCGCCTTCATGCTGCTGGACGGCGACCGCATGGAAGCCCTGTTCGTGGACCCGGACCACCGCGGCGCGGGCGTCGGCCGGCTGCTGGTACAGGACGCGCTGCGGCGCCATCCGGAATTGGCGACGGACGTGAACGAGCAGAACGGCCAGGCCGTGGGCTTTTACGAACGGCTGGGTTTCGAACGCATCGGCCGGTCCGGCCAGGACAGCCAGGGGCGGCCGTATCCGCTGATCCATCTGCGCTATCGCGGCAACGTGTCGGCATGAATCCGGTCTACAAGTCCGAGCGCCACGCGCAAGCCGTGCGCGCGGCTTACGACGCCGCGCTCGCCCACTGGCCGCAAGGGTGGGTGCGCCAGACGGTGTCCACGCCCGTCGGCGATACGCACGTGCTGGTGTGCGGCCGCGAAGATGCGCCGCCGCTGGTGTTGCTGCACGGCGCCCAAAGCACCGCAGCCAGCTGGCAACGGCAGGCCGAGGCCTGGGCGCCGCATTTCCGCCTCTACGCCATCGACCTGATCGGTGAGGCGGGGCTGAGTGCGCCCGCACGCCTGCCGCTTGACGGCGACGCGCATGCCGCCTGGTTGCAGGCCGTGCTGGACGGGCTGGGCATCGCGCGCGCCGCGTTCTGCGGCATTTCGTTGGGCGCCTGGATGGCGCTGGACTTCGCGGTGCGCCGCCCGGCCCGGGTGGAACGCCTGGCGTTGCTGTGCCCGTCGGGCATTGGCCGGCAGAAGAACATCCTGCCCTGGGTCCTGCCGCTGTTGTTGCTGGGGCCGGCGGGGCGTGCGCTGATACGCCGCCGCATCATCGGCGTGCTGCCGGCCGATCCGGCGCCCGCCGATCGCGCCCAGTTCGACTTGATGCGCGCCATCGATCAGGGTTTTCGGTCCCGCTTCGGCAAGATTCCGGTGTTCAGCGACGAGGCCTTGCGCCAACTGGCGCCGCCGCTGCTCGTGGTGGTCGGGGGGCGCGACGTCATGCTGGACTCGCAGGGCACCCGCGACCGCCTGCAGCGCCTGGTGCCGCAGGCCAACGTGACGCTGCTGCCGCAAGAACGCCACTTCGTGCGCGGCCAGAACGAACGCGTGCTCGCTTTTCTGCGAGGCACCTCGACGGACACTGCGGCTGCGGCATGACGCGGGCCGCGCGGCGCGAGGCGGCTGCGTGCCGGCCGCTAGCGCGCGGCCGCGTCGCCGTCCGTCAGCGTTTCCAGCGCCGGGGGTTCAAACGCCTGCACCGCAGGCGCGGCGCCTTGCCAGCGTTCCACCTGCACCAGCGCCGACAGCGCGCTGGGCCCTTGCGCCAGCCGTGACGTACCCACGTCCACCGTCAGCACGTTGGGATTGCCGTGGCGTTCCAGCGCTGCGTCTTGCGGATCGAACCACGCCCCGGTGGGCATCACGACCACGCCGCGCAATAGATCGCCGCTGAGCTGCGCGCCGCCCAGGCAGGCGCCGCGGTCGTTGAAAATGCGCACCACGTCGCCCTGCGCGATGCCGCGTTCGGCGGCATCATCGGGATGCAGCAGCACCGCTTCGCGTCCGGCTACCTTGTTCTGGCGGGTGGCGGGCGCGGGGTCCAGCTGCGAGTGCAGCCGGTCGGCGGGCTGGCAGGTCACCAGATGCAGCGGCCAGCGCGCGGCGCGCTCGGCGCCCAGCCATTCCACCGGCGGCAGCCAGGCGGGGTGGGGCGGGCAGTCGTCGTAGCCGAATTCGGCGATGGCCTCGCTGTACAGCTCCAGCTTGCCCGAGCGGGTCTTGAGCGGATGCGCGGCGGGGTCCTGGCGGAACGGTTCGAACAGCACGAAGTCGCGCGCCGGGGGCGGCAGCGCGATGTGGCCGCGGTCCCAGAATTCGTCGAACGCGGGCAGCGTCAGTTGCGCGGCTTCCCAGGCTGGCCGCATCTGTTCGTAGATGTGGCGGATCCAGGCCATTTCGTCGCGGCCTTCGGTGTAGGCCTGTTCGAAGCCGCCGCGCGCGGCCAGTTCGCGGTAGATGTCGAAGTCGTTGCGGCTGTGGCCCACCGGCGCCACCGCCTGGCGCATGGCCAGGATGTAGCGGTCGCGCGACGAGCCGCCGATGTCGTTGCGTTCAAGCGTGGTGGTGGCGGGCAGCACGATGTCGGCGCGGCGCGCGGTGGGCGTCCACCAGGGCTCGTGCACGATGATGGTCTCGGGCCGCGTCCAGGCCTGCGCCAGGCGGTTCAGGTCCTGGTGGTGGTGGAACGGATTGCCGCCCGCCCAGTAGACCAGCCGGATGTCGGGATAGACGCCGGTCTTGCCGTTGAATTCATAGGACTCGCCCGGCGTAAGCAGCATGTCGGTCAGGCGCGCCACCGGAATGGAGGTGGCGGCCGGGTTGCGGCCGGCGCGCATTTCAGGGGCGGGCAGGTCGGGGCGCGGATTGCCGGCGCCGTTCATGGACCCGTGGCCGAAGGCGAAGCCGCCGCCGGGCAGGCCGATCTGGCCCAGCAAGGCGGCCAGCGCCACGCTGCCCCAATAGGGTTGTTCGCCGCGATGGCCGCGCTGCAACGACCACGACAACGACAGCAGCGTGCGGCAGCCGGCCGCGGCCAGCGCCAGTTCGCGGATGGTGGCGGCAGGCACGCCGCAGATGGCTTCGGCCCAGGCCGCCGATTTGGGCTGGCCGTCGCGGCGGCCCAGCACGTAGTCGGCATAGGCCTCGAAGCCGTTGCAGTACTGGGCCACGAACGCATGGTCGTGGCGGCCTTCGGCCAGCAGCGTGTGGGCCATGCCCAGCATCATCGCGGCGTCGGTATTGGGCCGGATGGGTATCCATTCGGCGGCCAGCGCATCCGGTGAGTCGCCACGGGTAGGGCTGATGACCACGCTGCGGATGCCGGCCTGGCGGGCCTGGGCCAGCCAGCCCGGGGCGCTGTGGTCGCCGGCGCCGCCGGAGGCGATCTGGGTGTTGCGCAAGGGGATGCCGCCAAACGCGATCAACAGCCGCGTGTGCTTGACGACGCTGTTCCAGTCGGTGATGCGGCCGGTCACCGGCGCGTAGGTGCCGATGATGTGCGGCAGCAGGAATTGGGCCGCGCCCCAGCTGTAGTTGCCCGACTGGTCGACGCAGCCGCCGCCGGCGTACAGAAAGCGGTGCGTCAGCGTGCGCGCATGGTGCAGCCGCCCGGCCGACGACCAGCCGTACGAGCCGCCGAAGATCGCGGTGGGGCCATGTTGCGCGCGCACCCGTTGCAGCTCGCCGTGCACCAGATCCAGCGCCGTATCCCAATCGACTTCGACATAGCCGTCCACGCCGCGCAGTTCGGGCGCGCCGCGATGTTTCAGCCAGCTGGCGCGCACGCTGGGCCGCGCGATGCGCAGCGGCGAATGCACCATATCGGGCATCGTGTGGATAAGTGGGGACGGGGCCTGGTCATGGGCGAAGGGCTCGCAGCCCACCACGCGGCCATCGCGAACCAGCGCGGTGTAGGCGCCCCAATGAGACAGGGACGGATGACGGGAAGTCGCTTCGGGCATGAGGGGCGGGGCGGTCAAAAACGTATTGTTATGGAAATCCTCATAACTTAAACGCATTGCCTTAGAAATTCTTTGTCTTTCGGACCCGCTTAAAGTGTGGAAAATAGAAAAATTTTCGGGGCCGCTCTTCCTATACTGCGTAAGCAACAAGGGGAATGGTCAGGTGGTAGCGCCGATCAGGTGCACCCCTGGCTTTTTAGTCGAGCAGTCCTTCCGCATGTGGAGTGGTTCATGAGCAAAATGAAAATCCAGGGGTCCTTCGTCGCTATCGTGACGCCGTTCAATCGCGACGGCAGCGTCGATTTCAGCGCCTTTCGCAGCCTGCTGAAGTTCCAGGAGGACAACGGCACCGCCGCGGTGCTCATCATGGGCTCCACCGGCGAAGTGTCGCTGCTGTCCCCGGAAGAGCGCCGCCAGGTCATCGTCGAGACGGCCAAGATGAAGAGCGGCAAGATGAAGCTGTTCTACGGCTGCACCGGCAACAACACCGACAGCACCATCGAATACCTGAAGTTCGCGCAGGCCAACGGCGCCGACGGCGCGATCCTGGCCGCACCCGCCTACATCTGCGCGTCCGAAGCCGATACCGAAGCCTATTTCCTGGAAGTGGCCGACGCCACAGACCTGCCGCTGGGCATCTACAACAACCCCCCGCGGGTCAAGAGCGACCTGCACTGGGACCAGCTGCTGCGCATCTTCAAGCACCCGAACTACGTGGTGCACAAGGAATCGACCACGCGCGTGGGCCAGGTGGCGCAGGTGCTGCGCGGCCGTCCCGACGTGTCGGTGATGTGCTGCGATTCGCCCAACCTGGGGCTGGTGGTGCCCACCATGAGCCTGGGCGGCCACGGCACCGCCAACATGACCGGCAACATCGCGCCGGCTGAAATGGCCGACATCTCGCGTCCGTGGGACACGCCCGACGTGTCGGTCAGCTTCCGCGAAGGCTATCTGGGCCTGTTGCCGATGCTGCACTACTCGTACTCCGCCATCAATCCGGTGGCCATCAAGTCGCTGATGAAGGCGGTGGGCCTGCCGGTGGGCGACCTGCGCCGTCCGTTGCGCGGCCTGGAGGGCGAGGCCCTCGCCAAGGGCCTGCGCATCGTGCGCGAACTGGGGCTGGACACCAAGTACGGCTTCAGCTCCGCGCAGCTCAAGGCGGCCTGATTTCCCCGTCCGGCGGCGTGAGGCCGCCGGACCCATCCTGACGATCCACGGCATGGCGGACGCGCGCATCGCGTCCGGTGGCGTGGACCACTGCTGCGCGCTCGAAATGACTGCGCCATCGCCTAGAGAGACCATCATGTCCAGATTCCTGTCCCGCCCCACGCCGCTCAAGCGGCTGTTCAGCGTCGCCCTGCTGGCGGTGGGGGCGCTGTCCGGCGCCGCCGCGCTGGCCGAAGACGCCTATCCGCAGCGCCCCATCACGCTGGTGGTGCCGCACCCGCCCGGCGGCTCCGTCGACGGCGTGGCACGGCTGTACGCCGAGCAGCTGGGCAAAGAGCTGGGTCAGTCCGTGGTGGTGGAAAACCGCGCCGGCGCTTCGGGCATGATCGGCGCGGCCTACGTGGCGCGGGCGGCGCCCGACGGCTACACGCTGTACCTGAACGCGTCGATCCACGCGATCAACCCGCTGCTGTACAAGAAGACCATCAAGTTCGACTCGGTCAAGGACTTCACGCCGATCAGCGAATTGGCCCAGGGCGCGTTGATCTTCAGCGTCAACCCCAAGGTGCCGGCCAACAATGTGCAAGAGCTGGTCAAGGTCCTGAAGGCGGACCCGCAGAAGTATTCGTTTGCCACCACCGGCTTCGGCTCGGCCGGCCACCTGGCCGCGGCCTCGTTCCTGTACGACAACGGCCTGGACCAGATTCCCATCGTGCTGTATCGCGGCGGCGGCCCTGCCCTGTCGGACATGGTGGGCGGCCAGGTGCAGGGGCTGATCGACCCGATGCTGTCGTCCTTGCCGATGGTGCGCGCGGGCAAGCTGCGCGCCGTGGCGCTGACCGGGGCCGAGCGCAGCCCGTTGCTGCCCAACGTGCCCACCATGAAGGAACAGGGCCAGAAGAACTTCGAGTTCTATTCCTGGTACGGCGTCTGGGGCCCGGCCAACCTGCCGCAGCCGATCCTGCGCAAGCTGGAATCGGTGTCGGCCAAGGTGATGGCCAGCCCCAAGATCGTCGAACAGCTGAACGGCCTGGGCTTCGAGCCGTCGGTGAAGGACTCGGCGGCGTTTGCCAAGTTCATCGATGCCGAGATGAAGCGCTACCAGGTCATCATCGACCAGGCCAAGATCCAGATCACGGAATAGTCCAGGCGCGGGCCGACTGGCGACGCTGGCGTGACCGGGCATGCCTGCCGCCCGGTCACCCCGTGATCCTGATCAGCAGGCTGGGCCGGGCGGGTGAGGCGCCGGCCGCTTGAGCCCCTGATCCGCGCTGCGGATCAGTACGCGCCCATGTAGTCGCGCTTGCCGATTTCCACGCCGTTGTGGCGCAGCAGGTCGTAGGCGGTGGTGACGTGGAAGAAGAACTGCGGCAGGCCATAGTGCAGCAGGTAGGCGCTGGCGCTCAGCTTCTTTTCCTTGGGCGTGCCCGGGCGCAGCACGATTTCGCGGCCTTCGCTCTGGGCGAACTGGTCCGGCTGGAACGAGCCGACGTGGGCCAGGGCCTTGGCGATCAGGGCTTGCAGCTCGGCAAACGTGGTTTCGGTGTCGGGCCAGGACGGCACGTCGGCGCCGGCCAGCCGCGACGAAATACCCTTGGCGAAGTCGCAGGCGATCTGCACCTGGCGCACCAGCGGGAACATGTCGGGGAACAGGCGTGCCTGCAGCAGCGCGTTGGGGTCGATGTTCTTGGCGACGACGTGGGCCTCGGCCTTTTGCAGCACGCCGGACAGGGCGGTGAGCATTTGCGTGAGGACGGGCACGGAAGCCTGGTACAGGGGGCTGGTCATGGTGGACTCGCTGAAAGAAGGGGCGCGGAAAATGCCGCGCGGCGCTGCAAGACTAACAGCATTCCTGTGACAGCCGGGGGGCGGCGGCAGCCGTCGGCCGCCGGCAGGCGGAGTTGCCGCTGGGGGGTAGCCGCAATACCGGTATCGGGGCTGGCCTTGTTGCCGTGGGCCCGGCTGGCAACAATCCGGCAGGCGCGCGGGCCTTTCGCCGCGACAACCCACGAGGATTCCTTCCATGACTTCCCCCACGGCCAGCGCCGCGCCGGACGAAAACGTCCACTGGCGGCGCAATCTGGCGGTCTGTTTCGCCGGTTCGTTCAGCACCATCGTGGCGATGACGCTGCTGCTGCCGTTCCTGCCGCTGTACGTGGAAGAGCTGGGCGCGGTGGGCCATGCCGCCATCGTGCAGTGGTCGGGCGTGGCGTATGGCGCGACGTTTTTCGCGGCCGCGCTGGTGGCGCCGCTGTGGGGCCGGCTGGGCGACCGCTACGGCCGCAAGTTGATGCTGGTGCGCGCCTCGCTGGGCATGGCGATCTGCATGTCGTTGACGGGCATGGTGCAGTCGGTGTGGCAACTGGTGCTGCTGCGGCTGCTGGTGGGTTTTGCGGGCGGGTATGCGTCGGGCTCGACCATCCTGGTGGCGATGCAGGCGCCCAAGGCCCGGTCGGGCTGGGCCCTGGGCGTGCTGTCGGCGGGCATCATGGCGGGCAACCTGGTGGGGCCGCTGATCGGGGGCGCGCTGCCGCCCTTGATCGGCATCCGCGCCACGTTCCTCCTGGCCGGCGGCGTGATCTTCCTGGCGTTTCTGGCCACCGTGTTCCTCATCAAGGAAATGCCGCGGCCGCCCAAGGCCCGTGCCGATGGCCCGAAAAAAGGCGGCTGGGCGCAGATTCCCGACAAGCGTCCGGTGGTCGCCATGCTGGCCACCGGCATGCTGCTGATGTTCGCCACCATGTCTATCGAGCCCATCATCACCGTCTATGTGGGCGAGCTGGTGGCTGACCCGGCCCGCGTCACGCTGGTGTCGGGCGTGGTGATGTCGGCGGCGGCGCTGGGCGCCATCCTGTCGGCCTCGCGGCTGGGCCGGCTGGCCGACCGCGTGGGCCACTGGACGGTGATCGTGGGCGCGCTGGCCGTGGCCGCGTTGCTCTTGATTCCGCAGGCCTTCGTGACCGCGGGCTGGCAACTGGTGGCGCTGCGCTTCCTGATGGGCCTGGCGCTGGGCGGACTGCTGCCTTGCGTGACCAGCGTCATCCGCCACAACGTGCCCGACGGCGTGGGCGGCAATGTGCTGGGCCTGTCGATTTCGGCGCAGTACGTGGGCCAGGTGGCGGGCCCCTTGCTGGGCGGCTTCATCGGCGGCCATTTCGGCATGCCGGCCGTGTTCCTGGGAACCGCGGCGCTGCTGGCCGTGGGGGCTGCCGTCAACGCCGTGCTGCGTGCGCGGCACCAGCGGCCGTTGGCCCAGGCCTAGCGCGACGTCCGTGCGGCGAGCCTGGCGGCCTGCCGGGCGCCCTCATCAATTCCCCATCGTGCGCGGGTCCATCACGCGGTCGATCAGGCCCCATTGCACCGCTTCTTCGGCGCTCAGGTAGCGGTCGCGGTCCAGGCTGCGTTCGACGTCTTCGTAGCTGCGCCCGCAGTGTTCGGCGTACAGCCGGATGATGCGCTGCTTGGTGCGCTGCATTTCCTCGGCGTGGATCAGCATGTCGGACGCCTGCCCCTGGAAGCCGCCCAGCGGCTGGTGCACGTGCAGGCTGGCGTTGGCCAGCGCGGCGCGGTGGCCGGGTTCGCCGGCCATCAGCAGGAACGAGCCCATCGACCGCGCGGTGCCCATGCACAGCGTGTGCACCGGCGACTTGATGAACTGCATGGTGTCGTACATGGCCAGCCCGCTGGTGATGACGCCGCCGGGCGAGTTGATGTACAGGTGGATCGGCTTGCCGGGGTTTTCGGCTTCCAGGAACAGCAACTGCGCGCACACCAGGGCCGACACGGCGTCGTTGACCTCGCCGGACAGAAAGATGATGCGTTCGCGAAGCAGGCGCGAGTAGATATCGAAGGATCTTTCGCCGCGGCCGGACTGTTCCACGACCATCGGGACGAGCTGCATCGTGTCGCGCATGGGCGAGCTCCTGTCAGGCGGCCGCAGAACGGCCGCGCATTGAAAAACGAAGAAACGGTGGCGTCAGGCGGCCAGCTTGAACGCCTGCCAGGGGCCGTTGGCGGCCTGCGGCACGGGCCGCGCCAGCCGGGCGTCGTCCGGTGTGTGGATGATGGTGAGGCGGGTGCCGCCGTCGGCGGTGGGGTGCAGCTGGAAGGTCACCACGCTTTCCAGGCAGGGCGGCAACGTATCGCGCAGGCGGTAACGGACCTCGACCCCGGGCGTGGCGGCCAGCGGTTCGGCGTCGGCCAGCTCGGTGCCGGGCAGCCATTGGTCGCGCAGCGCCGGGATGCTGAGGGCGCGCCAGACTTTCTCGGGCGGGGCGTCCAGGGTGTAGTCCAGCACCAGCGTCGTGTCCGGGTCGGGGTCCGTGGCGTTCATTGGTCCATGTCCTTGAGCAGGGCCTTCAGGGCGTCGACCCGTGCCGGCCAGTAGGCGCGGTACTTGGCCAGCCAACCGGCGATCAAGGCCAGGCCGTCCGGGTCGACTTCGTAGTTGACGAAGCGTCCCTGGCGCTGTTCGCGCACCAGCCCCGCCTGACGCAATACCGCCAGGTGCTGCGAGACGGCGGGCTGGCTGACGGCCATGCCGTCGCGCAGCGCGCTGGCGTTCATGCTGCCTGCGGCGAGCTTGTCGAAGATCGCGCGGCGGGTCGGGTCGGCCAGGGCCTTGAAGATGTCGTTTTCCAGCATGGCAACACATTAGCAAATACTTATGTGTTGTGCAAGCCCCGGCAGGATGGGGCGGTGCCCGCCGGCCGGCCGGCCGGCCGGGCCTCGGCCGACGGCCCGGACCGGCCCCGATGTCAGTGGATCGTGCGCGCCGCCTTGCGCGCCCGCTTGATCTCATACATGCGCGCATCCGCCAGCCGTACGGCTTCTTCGGCGGCCAGGCCGCGCGGGTCCAGCGCCACCACGCCGACGCTGGCGCCTTCGTACGGCAGCGCGGTGTCGCCCAACGGGTAGCGCCCGACCGTGGCCGCGGTGGCCCGGTCTTCGAGCGAGCGGGCGGCTTCCTGGGCGTCGCCGCGTTCGGCGTCCTGGCCCGGGGCGGCATCGCCGCGCGCCAGCGCGGGCCCGGGGCCGATCAGTACGAACTCGTCGCCGCCCAGTCGCCCGACCATGTCGGAGGTGCGCACCGCCATGGCCAGTCGCCGCGCGATTTCCTGCAGGAAAACGTCGCCCTGCTGGTGACCGTAGGTGTCGTTGATGCCCTTGAAGCCATCCAGGTCGACCACGCCCACCAGCACGCTGCCGCCTTCGCGCAGCGCGCGGCTGCGCAGGCGGTCCAGCTCTTCGTAGAGCGCCCGGCGGTTCGGCAGGCCGGTCAGCGGGTCGGTCAAGGCATAGGCCATCAGCTGCGCGTTGGCCTGGCGCAGTTCCGCCACCAGTTGTTCGCGTTCGATGAAATTGGCGATCACGCTGGAAAACAGCCGCAGGATGGATTCGGCCTGCGGCGCCACGGGCTGCTGGCGGGCGCTGGCGCCGCAGAGCGTGCCCAGCAGCAGGCCGTCGTCGGTGCGGATGGGCGCGCTGACGTAGGTCTGGATGCCCAGTTGCCGCGCCGCGTCGGAATCGGGCCAGCAGGTGGCGACGTCGCTGGTGGCCATGCGGCCTTCGTCCAGCGCGCGCTTGCACAGCGTGTCGGACCACGGCACCGACAGGCCTTCGGGAATCTGCAATCGGCCGACATTGCGTGCGTAACGGACGTGCTGCCGGTCGGCGTCGGGGTCGATCGATGTGAGGTAGGTGGATTCCAGGCCCGTCACGGTGCCCAGCATGTCCAACAAGGGGCGCGTCAACTGCTCGACCGATTTGGCCGCCTGCAGCGACGCCGACAATTCGGCAAGAATGGGGTCCAACGAAAGCTCCCTGGAAAACGCTGGCATTTCGCCGCCGGCCTGCGGCCGACGGTCGCACCATTATGCCTTGGCCCTAAAGTCCCATGTTGCACTGCCGTAAGTCAGGGTGACGTGGCCGCAAAGGCCGCGTACCTGGATACCCGTGCCCTCCGGCATGGGCAGTTGCAGTCAGAAGGCAAGCATGAAAATCACCTCGTTGCGCAACAGGATCCTGTTGATTACCTGTGTCACCGTCATCGGCGCGCTGGTGCTCTCGGGCATCGTCACGTACCAGATCGTGCGCGACAACATGATGGCGACCATCTCGGCCGACCTGGACGCCATCGCCGCCGGCAATGCCAGCGCCATCGAACGCTGGTCGGCCGACAAGGCCCAGGCCGTCACCGCCACCGCCGCCGTGATCGAAAAGGGCGACCCGCGCGGCCTGGCCAAGCTGATGGGCGAGACCAATGGCTTTCCCATCACCACCGTCGGCTGGTCCGACAAAAGCTATCTGTCGACCACGCAGACGGCCGCCGACTACGACCCCACGGCACGCCCCTGGTACAAGAGCGCGGTGGCCGCGGGCAAATTGACCGTGACCAAGCCCTATGGCGATTCGGGCACGGGCAAGCTCTACGTGGCCTTCACCACGCCCATGGTGCGTAGCGGCCAGACCGTCGGCGCCCTGAGCGGGGCCGTGCCGCTGGACGGCATCCAGGCCATCATCAAGGCCATCCGGCCCACGCCGTCCAGTCTCGCGTTCGTGCTGGCCACTGACGGCCAGGTGATCTCGCACGTGGACGACAAGCTGGCCTTGAAGCCGTCCACCGACGTGGCCGCCGAGCTGACGCCCGCTGTCCTGGCCACGATGGCGCGCGACGGCGCCACGCCCGTGGCGGTGTCGCTGGCCGGCGTGCCCAAGCTGCTCAAGGCGCGCGCCATTCCGGGCACCGACTGGTTCCTGGTGATCGCGCTGGACCGCGCCGAAGCCACGGCCGGGCTGACGCAGGTGCTCAACGCCACCTTGATTTCGGTGGTGGTGCTGACGCTGGTGGCGGTGCTGCTGGCCAGCGTGGTGACGTCGCGCGCGTTCAAGCGCCTGTCGGCAGTGCGCGACGCCATGGACACCATCGGCTCGGGTGACGGCGACATGACGCACCGGCTGGCGGTGGTGGGCCATGACGAGGTGGCGCAGATCTCGGCGTCGTTCAACGCATTTGTCGACAAGATCAGCCACGTCATGCTGGACGTGCGCACCGGCGTGCATTCCATGACGGCCGCCACCAGCGAAATCGAAATGGGCAATCGCGACCTGTCGCAGCGCACGGAAACGTCGGCCGGATCCTTGCAGGAAACCTCGTCGGCGCTGACGCAGCTGACCTCCAGCGTGCGCCAGACCGAAGAGACCGCGGAACAGGCGACGCGCCTGGCCACCGAAGCCAGCTCGGCCGCCGAGCGCGGCGGCCAGGTGGTGACGGACGCCGTCACCACGATGAGCGCGATCTCGCAGTCGTCCGAACGCATCACCGAGATCATCAGCGTGATCGACGGCATTGCCTTCCAGACCAACATCCTGGCGCTCAACGCCGCCGTGGAAGCGGCCCGCGCGGGCGAGCAGGGCCGCGGCTTCGCGGTGGTGGCGGGCGAAGTGCGCACGCTGGCGCAGCGCAGCGCGGCATCGGCGCAGGAGATTCGGGGCTTGATCCAGAACTCGGTGCAGAACGTCAAGAGCGGCACCGAGCGGGTGCAGGCGGCCGGGGTGACCATGGGCGAGATCGTCGATGGCATTTCGCGCGTGCAGCGCCTGGTCGCCGAGATCCACGGCGCCATGGCGGAACAGAGCGTGGGCATCAGCCAGATCGATCGCGCGGTGTCGGACATGGACCAGGCGACGCAGCAGAACGCGGCGCTGGTGGAAGAGTCGGCGGCCGCATCGGCCATGCTGAGCGACCAGGCGCGCGCCCTGGCCGGCACCGTGGCGCTGTTCAAGCTGCGCGACGATGCGCAAGCGGCGGGGCAACCGCGCCTGGCCCTGGCGCACGCCTGACGGCGCGCCGTCACGGGACGGCCTGTCCGCGCTACGATAGTCCCGCCGCAATCAGGCGGGATTTTTTTCGTTTGCCGCTTTTGTCCTTCTTTTCGTCCTAAAAAGGGATGCCCATGCTCCGCCGACGTCAGACCCTCTTCGCCTTGCTTCGACTGGTTGCGGGCGTGGCAGGACTTGCCATGACGCGGTCCGCCTGGTCGGGCGGTTTTGGCGTGGCGCCGACCGCCGCCGAACGCGGCGCATCGGCCCAGGGCGGCGGCGCCGCGCCGCGGCCCGACTTCATGTTCTTCGAAGCCTGGATCGACGCCAAGTACGTGGTGCCGCCGGTCAAGGCGCCGGCGGGCGGCTCGATGCGCGCCACGTTGTACACGGCCACCGGCGTGCTCGAATGGCGCGTGACGCTGGCCCGCATGACCGGGCCGGAAACGCAGGCCGCTTTCCACGGGCCCGCGACCGAGCACGAGAACGCGCCGGCCCTCATCGTGCTGCCGCCTTTCGTGCTGGAAGAAGACCGTGGCGCGCGCGAATTGCAAGGCCGCAGCACGTTGACCCCGGCGCAGATCGAAGACCTGATCGCCGAGCGCTGGTATGTCAGTGCGTCCACCGCGGCGCATCCCGAGGGTGAACTGCGCGGGCAGATCAAGACCTATCGGGGCGGGGTACACGGCGGCTGACTGCGCGCCGCATTTCAGCCCCGCTTTCCACCCGGGTTGTCCGCCCGGGTTTCCCCCTTCTTTCCCCTCCCGCTGCGGTTGTCCGCAGCGTCGGATCGGCCTGCGCGCTTCGTTTTCACCTTGCTGAAAACGGGGTCGTGCCTGACGGCTTCCTGAATTTTTTCATGCATTCAGAAATCAGTCAGCTTCATGTCACGCGACCTACGGGAAAGCGATAAGTCTTTCGCGCGTTCCGGCGCAAAAAGCGAAAGCAGATTGGAAGTGTCGATCTCTACTATCTGCCGAACTCGCCCGCAGCACCGAAATTTTCAGCGGAAAGACAGGCGGGTAAACCTGGCCGGTTGGAGAACCGGGCGGAAAAAAAACAAGCAAAAAGTGCCATCGCCTGGGAGGGCGTGTCTTATGTATCTAAGCAATAGAAACTTCGTTGCGGGGCTCTTCATGATCGCCTTCGCGTTGTTGTTCGGATTGGCGGCCACGAAATATCAGTTGGGGACGTTCAGCCGGTCCGGACCAGGGTTGTTCCCGCTGATGGTCAGTTCGCTGTTGGGGGTGATCGGCCTGATCACGGTGCTGCGCTCGCGCTTCGTGCCGCCGGTGCCGCTCAGCTACAGCTTCAAGAACATCGCCATCATCATGCTCAGCCTGTGCGGCTTTGCGGTGGTGTCCGGCTTCATCAACATGATCGTCGGCATCGTGTTCCTGGTGTTCTGCTCGACGCTGGCGGGGACTTCGTATTCGGTGGTGCGCAATATCAAGATCTCGCTGGGCCTGATCGCGGTGGCGTTTGCCTTTCGCAATCTGCTCGGTCTTAACCTGCCCCTGTTCTGATGAGACGACGCCATGGATATCCTGACTAACCTCGCGTTCGGCTTCGAACACGCGCTGACCTTGCAGAACCTGATGTACTGCGCCATCGGCTGCGTGGTCGGCACCCTGGTCGGCCTGCTGCCGGGCCTGGGCCCGCTGTCCACCATCAGCCTGCTGTTGCCGCTGACCTACTCCATTCCCACCGGCGGCGCGCTGATCATGCTGGCCGGCATCTACTACGGCGCCCAATACGGCGACAGCGTCAGCGCCATCACCATGAAGATCCCGCATGCCAGCAGCATCGTGGCGTGCATCGACGGCTACCAGATGAACCTGAAGGGCAAGACCGGGCTGGCCTTGTTCACCGCGGGCGTCTCCAGCTTCATCGGCGGCACCGTCGCCATCGTGGTGCTGTCGACGATGGCGCCGGCGCTGGGCGAAGTGGGCCTGCTGTTCGGCCCGGCCGACTACTGCGCGCTGATGCTGCTGGGCTTTTTCTGCGTCAGCTTCGTCAGCAGCGGCAGCCTGCTCAACGGCCTGGCCATGGCCATGATCGGCATCCTGCTGGGCGTGATCGGCACCGACGTGAACAGCGGCGTGGCGCGCTACACGATGGACCTGGCGTTCCTGCAGGACGGCGTGGGGCTGATCAGCATCGCGCTGGGCTGCTTCGGCATCGCCGAAATCGTCAAGAACCTGGACAACCGCAATACGCTCACGCCGTTCAACGGCAAGATCAAGCTGATTCCGACGTGGCCCGAGTTCAAGCGCATCATCCCCAGCGCGTTGCGCGGCAGCGTGGTCGGTTCGGTGCTGGGCATCCTGCCCGGCGGCGGCCCCACCATCGCGCAGTTCGCCGCCTATGCCGCCGACAAGCGCTTCAGCAAGTATCGCGACGAAATCGGTAGCGGCGCCATCGAAGGCGTGGCCGGTCAAGCCGCTGCCGACGAAGCGGCCGCACGCACCAGCTTCATTCCTTTGATGGCCATCGGCATCCCCGAAAACGCCGTCATGGCGCTGATGCTGGCCGCGTTCATCGTCAAGGGCATCCAGCCCGGCCCCAACATGATCGCCACCCACCCGGACCTGTTCTGGGGCCTGGTGGCCAGCATGTGGGTGGGCAACTGCTTCCTGCTGATCCTGAACGTGCCGCTGGTGCGCTACTGGCTGTCGGTGTTCAAGATCCCGTACACGGTGCTGTTCCCGGCGATCCTGTTCTTCTGCTGCATCGGCACGTTCAGCATCAACAACAACCTGGACGACATCTACATCACGGCGATCTTCGGCCTGATCGGCTATCTGTTCCTGCGCCTGGGCATGGAAGCGGCGCCGTTGATGCTGGGCTTCATCCTGGGCCCCATGCTGGAAGAGAACTTCCGTCGCGCCATGCTGCTCAGCCGCGGCGAGTTCGGCACGTTCTTCTCGCGTCCGATCAGCGGCACGCTGCTGGGCCTGATCGGCGCCGCGGTGGTGTGGCAGCTGGTGGTGTTCATGCGCAAGGCGCGCAAAGCCCCGGCGCTGGCCCCGCAGACCGCCGACCATTGAGGCCGCATGGCCCGGTCGACACGGCTTGCCGGGTGGACGGGGCCTGACGGATTGCCCTGGCGCGTGCCTCGCACGTGCTAGGGCCTGTGCGAGGCTCCTTTCAGTGTGAACAGGCCCTAGGGCAGATAGGCCTGCCACTCCTGCAACTGCCCGGTTCGCTGTTGCGTTCTCTTGAGCAGGCAGGCCATCTGGTCTGCGTTGCGTCCGGTACCAGCCTGGTTGACCCCGTACCAGGCATCGCACTCGCTATCCCGAAAACGCACCCACTGCCGTTGGGCCTGGGTGAATTTCGTTTTCAGCGTGGGGTAGTCGATATCCTCGGTGCGAGGCTGCGACAGCCTTTTCAGCACCTGCTGGTAGACCTTGTTGAGATCACTATCGGCCGCCTCGTAGGCGGCCTGTGCCCGCATGTCGGTACAGATGGGCGAGTAGTCGTCCGCCTTGCAGTCCTGCGCCTGCGCGCTGGACGATGCGGCCAGGACGAGCGCGGCAAAGACGCGACGGCGAAGTGTTGAACGCATGCGCATAGGGGCCGTGGGGTGGGGGGAATGCCGAATGGCAACCTCAAGCCGCTGATTATCGTCCATCCGGCCCGACGGGTCAGCGACCCATGATGCGGGCGGCGGCCAGCGCCGATTGGTGTACGGCGGCATCCCCACGCTGGCGCAGATCCGCGTCATAGCGTTGCAAGGCCTGCCCCAGCGGCAGGCCTTGTCGCGTCTGCGCCAACAAAGTGGTTAGCGATTGCGCGTCGGCCAGGGCCGTGTTCGCGCCCAGTCCGCCTGCCGGGCTCATCGCGTGCACGGCGTCGCCCAGGAAGGTCAAGCCGGGTTGCGTCCAGCGGGGCAGGGCGGGGGCGCTGTACACGGTTTTCAAGGCGATGCCGGCCGGATCGCTGGCGGCCACCATGGCGGCCAGCGCAGGGTGCACGGGGGCCAGCAGGCGTTCGGCGGCGCGTTGCCAGCGTTGGCCCGCCTCGGCATCGTGCGGAGCCGCGTCGATGTCATGCCAGACCGCGTCCGTGCCCAGCACGGCGGCCCGTTCGCCGATGACGGCCCAGTACTGGTAGGACGATATGTCGCTGAGCGGGCCGGCGGCGGTGCATTGCCGCGCAAGCTGCGGCAGCGCCGGCAGTTGCATGGCGTCCAGCACCAGCGCGTAGCCTGGGCCGAACACCACGCCCGCGCCGGCTTGCAAGTCCGCAGGCAGATCGTTGCGTGCCAGCCAGCCCGCCGGCGCCACGCCGAAGATCGTGACGGTGCCGGTGTCCTCAGGCTGGGCCTGCGGCAGATGCTGGCGCCGCAACACGGAATGCACGCCGTCGGCGGCCACGACGAGCGTGTCGGTCCGCACGGGCAGGCCATCCAGGTGCAAGCCTGCCGCGTCCAGGCCGATCACCTTGCTGTCGAAATGTACCCGCGGCCCCAACCCCGACAACAGGATTTCCCGCAGCGTCTGCCGGTGCGCCGAGCGGTCGGGCACGGCGCCGTCGTCCAGCTGCCAGGTGCCGGCAGCCCGCTGCGGCAGCGGCTGCAAGCGGGCGTCCAGCATCGCGCCGGGATGCTCATGGGCCGAGCAGCTTTGCTGGAACAGGGTATTCAATTCGGGCGGCAGGCAGTGCGCCAGCGCCGCCTGGCCGGTGGCGTCGATGCGCAGGCGGTAGCCCTGCACGCGGCTATCGGTGCGCGCATCGCGTTCGTAGACGTCGACGTCGATGCCGGCGCGCGCCAGGCCCTGCGCCAGGCACAGGCCACCCAGGCCGGCGCCGATGATGGAAACATGGAGATTCTGCATAATGCTCTCGAAGAAAGCCGGATCGACCGGTACCCTTGCAGCTTGCGCGCAAGCGGTCTTGCGCCGGTAATGCCGGTGCGCCAACAAACCATGCAAACCCGACAGCCCGATTCCCCGCCTGGCCCCGACTACAGCGAACTGCTGGACGGCCCGGCGCTGTGCGTGTTTCACGGCGCGGATGCGCCGGGCAACGAATTCCGCCTGGGCTCGCGCGACTACGACTGGCATGCGCACGCGCGCGGCCAGTTGTTCGGGGTGGACAGCGGCTCGATGCGGGTGCGCACCGAGTCGGGGGCATGGCTGCTGCCGCCGCAACGGGCGGGCTGGATTCCGCCTGGCCAGCGGCACCAGGTCAGCGTGGCGGACGCGGCCGGCGGCTGGGTGGCGCTGGTGCATCCCGAGGCCGCCGTGCATCTGCCCCCCGCGCCGTGCGTGCTGGGGGTGGGCAGCCTGCTGCGCGCCATGGTGCGGCGCGCGGGCGATTGGTCGGACAAGCTGTCGCTGGATTCGGCGCAATCGCGGTTCGCGGCGGTGCTGCTGGACGAGATCGAAGCCGCGCCGCAAGAACCCCTGCACCTGCCGTGGCCGCGCGATCGGCGCCTGGCCCGCCTGGCGCAGGCCCTGGCCGAAGACCCCGCCGACAATCGCCCGCTGGATGCCCTGGCGGTGCAAGCGGGCCTCGCGCCCCGCACGGCGCAGCGCCTGTTCGCCGACGAAACCGGCCTGGGCTTTGCGCAATGGCGCCAGCAGTTGCGCTTGATCCATGCGCTGGAACGGCTCAGCGCCGGCCAACCGGTGGCGCAGGTGGCCGACGCGCTGGGTTACGCCACGCCCAGCAATTTCATCGCCATGTTCAAGCGTGCCTACGGCATGACGCCGGGCCGCTATCTGCAAGGGGCGGCGGGCCAGGACTAGCCCGGGCCGGGTTGAGGCAGGCCTTATTCCGCCAACTTGTGCATCTCGGCGATCAGGTCCGACTTGCCCTCGAAGCCGATGCCGGGCAATTCCGGAAGCGTGACGTAGCCGTTGTCGACCCGCACGCCATCGGGAAAGCCGCCATACGGCTGGAACAGGTCGGGGTAGGATTCGTTGCCGCCCAGCCCCAGGCCGGCCGCGATGTTGAGCGACATCTGGTGGCCGCCATGCGGAATGCAGCGGCTGGCCGACCAGCCATGCTGGCGCAGCATGTCCAGCGTGCGCAGGTATTCCACCAGGCCGTAGCTGAGTGCGCAGTCGAACTGCAGCCAGTCGCGGTCGGGGCGCATGCCGCCGTAGCGGACCAGGTTGCGCGCGTCCTGCATCGAGAAGAGGTTTTCGCCCGTGGCCATCGGCTTGTCGTAGTAATTGCGCAAGGTGGCCTGCAGTTCGAAGTCCAGCGGGTCGCCGGCTTCTTCATACCAGAAGAGGTCGTACTGCGACAGCGCCTTGGCGTACTGGATGGCGGTGTCCAGGTCGAAGCGGCCATTGGCGTCGACCGCCAGCTTGCGGCCGTCGCCCAGCACGCTCAGGATCGAGTCGATGCGGCGCAGGTCTTCGTCCAGCGAGGCGCCGCCGATCTTCTTTTTCACCACCGTGTAGCCGCGGTCGACGTAGCTGCGCATTTCGTCCTTGAGCTTGGCGTGGTCCTGCCCCGGGTAGTAGTAGCCCCCGGCCGCGTAGACGAACACGCGGCGGTCAGGTTGGCCGTTGCCATAGCGTTCGGCCAGCAGCTGGAACAGGGGCTTGCCCTCGATCTTGGCCACCGCGTCCCACACCGCCATGTCCAGCGTGCCGATGGCCACCGAGCGTTCGCCGTGGCCGCCGGGCTTTTCGTTGGTGTACATCGTGTTCCAGATGCGGTGCGGGTCCAGGTTGTCGCCCGCGTCGTTCAACAGGCTGGCGGGGTCCGCTTCCAGCAGGCGGGGAATGAAGCGTTCGCGCATCAGCATGCCCTGGCCATAGCGGCCATTGGAATTGAAGCCGTAGCCGATCACGCGCTTGCCGTTGCGCACCACGTCTGTCACCACCGCCACCAGGCTCAGCGTCATCTTGCTGAAGTCGATGTAGGCGTTGCGGATGGGCGAGCTGATGGGAACGGTCTTTTCGCGGATCTCGATGATTTTCATGCTGTCTCCTGGGCCGGGCGGCGGATGGGAAAACCGTAGATTATTCGCGTCGCCTCGCATTATGATTCGCTGGAAATCACATCTTTATTAACTTAAAGTGAATAAAACTGTGCCCGGCATCGGGTGCGATAGTGCCTTCGCGCAAGGGCTTCCCATGAACCACGACCTGGCGTCTTCGCTGGAATTCTTTGTGCTGCTGGCCCGCCACGGCAATCTGTCGGCGGTGGCGCGCATGCTCGACCTGACCCCGCCCGCGGCCACCAAGCGCCTGGCGCAACTTGAAGCGCGGCTGGGCGTGCGGCTGGTGAACCGCACCACGCGCAGCATCAGCCTCACGCCCGAAGGCGAAACCTATCTGCACTACGCCACGCGCATCCTGGCCGATGTGCGCGAGATGGAAGACGTGGTGTCGTCCAGCCGCTCGGTGCCCAAGGGCCTGCTGCGCATCAATGCCACGCTGGGCTTCGGCCGCACCGCCATTGCGCCCATCGTGTCCGAATTCGCCGCGCGCCACCCGCAGGTCGAGGTGCAGCTGGACGTGACCGACCGCCCCATCGACCTGGTCGAAAGCGGGGTGGACCTGGGCATTCGTTTCGGCGCCTTGCCCGACCAGCGCCTGGTGGCGCGGCGCGTCCTGTCGAACCGGCGCTTCCTGTGCGCCGCGCCGCGCTACCTGGCGCAGCGTGGCGAACCCGCCAGCCTGAAAGACCTTGAGCGGCACCAGTGCATCATTCACCGCCAGAACGAAGACGCCTACGGCGTGTGGCGCTTCACGCGCAACGGCCGCGCCGACACCGTGAAGGTGCACGGCGCGCTGTCCAGCAACGACGGCGACATCGTGCTGAACTGGGCGCTGGACGGCCACGGCATTTTGATCCGTTCGGAATGGGACCTGGCCAAGTACCTGGAAAGCGGCCGGCTGCGCGTGGTGCTGCCGGATTTCATCCTGCCGTCGGCGGACCTGTTCGTGTATTACCCCAGCAAGCGCAACCTGTCGGCGCGCACGCGCGCGTTCATCGATTTCCTGATGGCGCGGTTCGAGACGCCCGCGGCGTCAGCCGCCTAGCGTCGTCAGCCGCCCAGCGCGGCCAGGTTCAACACATGGCTATGCCCGATCCAGGCCGCGCAGTCGCGGTGGTCGCGCAGTGACTGGCCGGTGTTGGGGTGCAGGAACACGTCCAGCGCGCCATGGTTCAGCGTCAGCCAGGTCATGACCTGATGCAGCGCGGCCGGCGCGAACGCGATCTGGTAGCTCCATTGCGGATGCGGGCCGACCGGGCGTTCATGGAAGCGGCCCATGTCGACCGTGTCGCCGAAGTGCGCGATGACCTGTTCGCGCAAGTTCCAGGCCGCGTCGCGGCTGTCGGCGTTGAAATAGACGTGGGCGTGCCAGCTGTCGACGAGTTCGGGGTTCAGGATCATGGCGTCAGCCTCCGGCGCGTTTGGCGCGGTGGCCCAGTTTGTTGAGTGCGTCCAGGATGCGGTCGCAGTGGTCGCCCTGGACTTCGATGATGCCGTTCTTGACGGTGCCGCCCGAGCCGCAGGCGGTGCGCAATTGCTTGCCCAGCGCGGCGAGCGCGTCGGCGTCCAGCGGCAGGCCTTTCACCACGGTCACGGCCTTGCCGCCGCGGCCCTTGGTTTCCCGCATGACGCGCACGCCGCCGGGGGCCGGGGCGGGGCGCGCTGGCGCCTGGCATTGGCAATCGGCAAGCGGGCGCCGGCAATCCGGGCACATCCGGCCGCCGTCGGTGGAATAGACGAGTCCGCCCTTGGAGCTGTTCTTCATGGTGTTGCGGGGTGAGGCAGGTTCAAGCGGCCATTATGCCGCACCGCCTACTCGTCAAAGCCACGCGGGCCCAGGGTGTCGGTCAGGTAGTCGATGAACGACTTGATGCGCGACGAGATCGCGGTATTGCGATAGTAGACCGCGTTGATCGGCTGGCGCACGTCCAGCGTCTGGCGCGCAAACAGCGGCTGCAAAGCGCCCGACTGGCGGTCGGCGCGGGTCATGAAGTCGGACAGGCAGACGATGCCGGCACCGTGCAGCGCCAGTTGCCGCAGGGTTTCGCCGCTGTGCGAACGGATGGCGGGCTGGATGTGCAGCGGTTCGCCGGTGCTGTCGGCCAGGGGCCATTGGTTCAGCGCTTCCAGCTGCGAGAAACCCAGCAGGGTATGGGCTTGCAGGTCGTCGATGCGCTTGGGCGTGCCATGCGCGGCCAGGTAGGCGGGGCTGGCCAGCACCCGCACGCGGCTGCGGCCGATGGGCACCGCGTGCAGCGACGAATCCTTCAGGCTGCCGATGCGCAGCGCCAAGTCGGTACGGCGTTCGAGCAGGTCGATGTTGCCTTCGTTGCTGTTCAGTTCCAGCTCGACCTTGGGATAGCGCGCGCGGTAGCCCGGCACCAGCGGCACGATGACGTGCAGCATGAAGGGCGAGGCGGCGTCGACCCGCAGGCGGCCGGCCGGCTGGTTGCGGCGCGCGGTCATCAGTTCTTCGGTTTCCTCGACGGCGGCGATGATCTTCCTGGCCTGCTCCAGGTAGGCGCGGCCCTCTTCGGTCAGTTCCAGCCGGCGGGTGGTGCGGCGCATCAGCGTGGTCTGCAGCTTTTCTTCCAGCCGGCTCATGGTGCGGCTGGTGGCGGAAATGGTCTGCTGCAGCACATCGGCGGCGGCGGTGATCGAGCCGCTGTCCACGATGGCGATAAAGACCTGCATTTCGTCGAGTGTCGTCTTCATATTTGACGTTATATCAAAAGTATTTCGCCAATACAGGGCTTATTCCGCAAGTATCGCGCAGGCACACTGAACCCATTCCAACACTTATCCGGAGTTTTTACATGAGCATTCCGTCTTTTGGCGTGGGGACCTTCCGCCTGCAGGGCCAGGTCGTCATCGATTCGGTGCGCAACGCGCTGGACGTGGGCTACCGCGCCGTCGATACCGCCCAGATCTATGAAAACGAAGCCGAGGTCGGCCAGGCCATCGAGGCCAGCGGCGTGGCCCGAGGCGACCTGTTCCTGACCACCAAGATCTGGGTGCCCAACTACAGCCGCGCGAAACTCGTGCCCAGCCTGAAGGAAAGCCTGGCCAAGCTGCGCACTGATTACGTCGACCTGACCCTGATCCATTGGCCCGCGCCCGGCAATGGCGTGTCCGTGGCCGAATTCATGGCCGCGCTGGCCGACGCCCGCGAACAGGGCCTGACCCGCCAGATCGGCATTTCCAACTTCCCCATCGCCGAAACCCGCGAGGCCATCGCCGCGGTGGGCAAGGACGCCATCGCCACCAACCAGATCGAACTGAGCCCGTACCTGCAAAGCCCCACGCTGGTGAGCTTCCTGCAGGCGCAGGGCATTCACATCACCTCGTACATGACCCTGGCCTACGGCAAGGTGCTCAAGGACCCGGTGATCGGCCAGATCGCGCAGCGCCACAACGCCACGCCGGCCCAGGTGGCCCTGGCCTGGGCATTGCAGCGCGGCTTTGCCGTGATTCCGTCGTCGACCAAGCGCGACAACCTGGCCAGCAACCTGCTGGCCCGCGACCTGCGCCTGACCGAGGACGACATGGCGCAGATCGCCGCGCTGGATCGCAACGGCCGTGAAGTCAGCCCCGACGGCCTGGCCGCCGCCTGGGATTGAGATCCGCCACGGCTGGACCCCGGTGTCCGGGGCCTGGCCCGCGGACGCGGCACGCAAGGAGCAACGCATCATGAAGCTATTCATCACAGGCGCCAGCGGTTTCATCGGCGGCGCGGTGGCCGCCTCGATGGCCCGCGCCGGCCATCAGGTCCGCGGCCTGATCCGCAATCCGGAGCGGGCGGATGAACTGCGCCGGTTCGGCATCGAACCCGTGCTGGGCACGCTGGACGACGTCGCGCGGCTCAAGGCCGAAGCGCAGGCCGCCGATGCCGTCATCAACGCGGCCAGCAGCGACCACCGCGGCGCGGTCGAAGCGCTGCTGGCCGGGCTGGCCGGCAGCGGCAAGGCGTTCATCCACACCAGCGGCAGCAGCCTGGTCAGCGACGACGCGCTGGGCGAGCCGGGGGACGCGGTGTTCGACGAAACCACGCCGGTCGACCCGGTGCCCGGCAAGGTGGCGCGCATTGCCATCAACGACCTGATCCTGGGCGCCGCGCCGGGCGTGCGCAGCGTGGTGCTGTGCCACAGCCTGATCTATGGTTCCACCGAGGCGCCGCGCGCGCAGAGCGTGCAGATTCCGCCGCTGGTGGCACAGGCCCGCGAAAGCGGCATCGCGCGGTACGTGGGCCGGGGCCTGAACCGCTGGTCCAACGTGCACATTGCGGACGTGGCCGAGCTGTACCACCTGGCGCTGGCCCAGGCGCCGGCGGGCAGCTTCTATTTTGTCGAGAACGGCGAAACGGCCTTTGTCGACCTGGTGGGCGCGATTGCCCAGGCATTGAAGCTGGGGCCGGCCCAGGCCTGGGACCCCGTCCAGGCGGTGGCGTACTGGGGGCAGGACCTGGGCGCCTACGCGTTGGGATCCAACAGCCGGGTCCGGTCGGGCAAGGCGCGCCGGGAACTGGGCTGGGCGCCGCGGCACGGCGACGTGATCGCTTGGGTGCGCGACGCCATCGCGTAAGGCGGGGCGCACCCCATGCTCGGCGGGCCGGCCGTCCACGGGATGGCCCAACGGCCGGCCGCCGTCAGCAAAACGCCAACCGAGTTGCGGTAAGGTAATCGTTCCCCTTCAGTGACACCGCACGGAGCAGAACTTGAAATACCGCAAACTCGGCCGTACCGACCTGGACGTCAGCCTGATCGGCCTGGGCACCATGACCTGGGGCGAGCAGAATACCGAGGCCGAAGCCCACCAGCAGCTGGATTACGCGCTGGAGCGCGGCATCAACCTGGTCGACGTGGCCGAGATGTATCCCGTGCCGCCCAAGCCCGAAACCCAGGGCCTGACCGAAACCTATATCGGCACCTGGCTGGCGCGCAGCAAGCGCCGCCAGGACATCGTGCTGGCCAGCAAGGTGGCCGGCCCGGTGCGCGACCCCAAGCGCCCCGGCCACATCCGTGACGGCAAGACCTTCCTGGACCGCAAGAACCTGACCGAAGCGCTGGACGCCAGCCTGAAGCGCCTGCAGACGGACTACCTGGACCTGTACCAGCTGCATTGGCCCGACCGCACCACCGCCACCTTCGGCCAGCTGTCGTACCCGTGGGTCAAGGACGACCACACCGTGCCGATCGAAGAAACCCTGTCGGTCCTGCAGGATTTCGTGCGCGCCGGCAAGGTGCGCCACGTGGGCGTGTCCAACGAAACGCCGTGGGGCGTGTCGCAATTCCTGAAGGCATCCGACAACCTGGGCCTGCCGCGCATCGCGTCCATTCAAAACGCCTACAGCCTGCTCAACCGCGTGTATGAAATCGGCCTGTCCGAATTCACCCACCACGAAGGCGTGGGCCTGTTGGCCTATTCGCCGCTGGCGATGGGCATGCTGTGCGGCAAGTACCTGGACGGCGCCCGTCCGGCCAACGCGCGGCTGACGCTGTACACGCGCTTCACGCGCTACAGCAATCCGCAGGCCGAGGCCGCCACCCGCGAATACGTCGAACTGGCGCGCCAGCACGGCGTGTCGCCCACGCACCTGGCGTTGGCCTGGATCAACCAGCGCCCGTTCGTCACCAGCAACCTGATCGGCGCCACCAACCTCGATCAACTCAAGGAAAATATCGACAGCGTCGATGTGGACCTGTCGGCCGACGTGCTCAAGGCCATCGACCAGATCCACGTGCGCCACCCGAATCCGGCGCCCTGATCCCGCTTGCCGGCGACGAGGGCCGCCCGCGCGACCCCCGTTCCCGCGGTCAATACACATCCCGCACGTACCGCTTGTCCGCCGCCATGCCGGCGACGTAGGCGGTGGCTGCGTCGGCGTCCATGCCGCCATGGTCTGCCACGACCTGCCGCAGCGCGGCGTCCACGTCCTTGGCCATGCGGCTGGCATCGCCGCACACATAGAAGTGCGCGCCCGCGTCCAGCCACGCCCATAGCTGCGCGCCTTGTTCGCGCATGCGGTCCTGCACGTAGATCTTGGCCGCCTGGTCGCGTGAAAACGCCAGGTCCAGCCGGGTGAGCAGGCCCTGACGCTGCAACGCCTCCAGTTCCTCGCGATAGTAGAAGTCGCTGGCCGCGTGCTGTTCACCGAAGAACAGCCAGTTGCGGCCCGGGTCGCCGCGCGCCTGGCGTTCTTGCAGGAACGCGCGAAACGGTGCGACGCCCGTGCCCGGGCCCACCATGATCATCGGCGTGTCGCCGCCCTGCGGGGGACGGAAGTGGCGCGTCGGCTGCACGAAGATCGGCACGTCCACGCTGCCCGCGCGGTCGGCCAGGAACGTGGACGACACCCCCTTGCGGGTGCGCCGGCCGTTGTCGTAGCGCACGGCCGAGACGGTCAGGTGGACGTGCCCGGGGTACGCCTTGGGGCTGGACGAAATGGAGTACAGCCGCGGCTGAAGGCGCTTCAGGACACCCAGCCATTCGCCGGCGGACAATGCCGCCGGGTAGGCGTGCAGCACGTCGGCCAATTGCTTGCCCCACAGCCATTGCTGCAGGTCGGCGCGATGCGTCTCGTGCAGCAACCGGCGCAGGCCCGGGTCGCGGGTGCGCTCGGCGATCAACGCCAGGGCGGCGGGCGCGGGCCGCGCGATCTCGTAATGCCGGGCCCAGGCCTGGGCCAGCGACATGTCGCCGACGCCCGGCACCGTGACGAGGGTATCGGGCGACAGGCGGGTCTGCGCCAGCAGTTCGAGCACCAGTTCGGGACAGTTCTCGGGCCACACGCCCAGCGCGTCGCCGGCCTCGTACGCCAGGCCGGTTTCACCGATATCCAGCGCGAAGGCGCGCGTGTCCTTGGCGCCGCCGGCGGTATTCAGGCGTCGGTTCTGGACCAGGCGGGCCAGGGTGGGGCGGGTTTTGGACGGGGCCGGGTGAGAGGGCCCGGCGTTGCCCGGCGCGGCGGCAGCGGGCCAGTCCTCCTCGGCCGTCCGCGACGCGGCGATGTCGTCGGGCGGGACGCCCGGTGCGCAATGCGCGCGCGGATTGCCCTCGGCCGTGCGAATGGCGGCCACCACATCCGCCAGCCAGGCGTCGGCAGGAGCCTCGAAATCCGTATCGCAATCGACCCGCGCCACCAGCCGCCGTGCGCCCAGCGCTTGCAGCCGTGCATCCAGGTTGCGGCCATGGCCGCAGAAGGCGGCATAGTTGCTGTCGCCCAGTGCCAGCACCGCGTAGCGCACCGATGCCAGCGATGGCGCGTCAGTCGCCGCCAGCGCGCGCCACAGGTCCTGGCCGTTGTCGGGCGCATCGCCATCGCCGAAGGTGCTGCTGATGAGCAGCAGGTAGGGGTTGCGCGTCAGCATGTCCGCGGTCACGTCGGCCATGCAGGCCGTGCGCAACTGAAAGCCGGCCGCCGACAAGGCGTTGGCATGGCGTTCCACCAGCGCTTCGGCGTTGCCGGTCTGCGAGGCCCACAGGAGCGTCACGCGGGGGCGGGGGCCGATGATATGGACGGCACCGGCCGTCAAGGTTTCGGCTGCGGCCGCCTCGTCCGACGCCCTGGCCTTGGGCGCGGCGGCCGCCACCCGGCACAGCGCCACCGCGCAGTATTTCAGTTCGGGCTGCTGCGACACCGGGTCGATGGCGTCGTGGGTCACCGCGTTGATGCACAGGTCGTCGCCGTACACGTCGTTCCAGTGCATGGGGGCAAAGCACTGGCCGGGCTGCACCCGGTCGGTGATCGTCGCCGGCAGCACCGCGCGGCCGCGGCGCGAGCGCACTTGCACGCGGTCCCCCGCGCCGATGCCCAGGGCCTGGGCGTCGTCGGGATGCATCTCGATGAAAGGGCCGGGGTTGAGCTTGTTCAGCATCGGCACTTTGCCGGTCTTGGTCAGCGTGTGCCACTGGTGCTGCACGCGCCCGGTGTTCAGCACCAATGGGTACTCGTCATCGGGCAGCTCGGCCGGGTCGACGTGCGGCCGCGCGAAGAACTGCGCCCGGCCGCTGGCTGTGGCGAACGCCAGGCGCGGGCGCGTGCCGTCCGCGTCCTCACGCAGCGTCTGGCTGACGCCATCGTTCAGGTAGCGGATCGGATTGCGTACGGGGCCGTCGGGTCGTGCACAGGGCCATTGCAGCGGGGTATCGCGCAGCCGCGCATGGCTGGCGCCGCGCAGGTCGTAACCGGTGGCGGGGTTGAAGAAGCCGGTGATTTCCTCGAACACCTCGGCCGCGCTGGCGTAGGTGAAGGCGTGGCCGTAGCCCATCTCGCAGGCGACGTCGGCGATGAGTCGCCAGTCGGGCGCGGCATCGCCTGGCGGCGGCACGGCTTGCGGCATCAACGTCAGGGTGCGCTCGGAATTGATCATCACGCCATCGGCCTCGGCCCACAGCGCGCCGGGCAGCAGGATGTCGGCGTAGCGATTGGTCTCGGTGTCCAGGTAGGCATCCTGCGTGATCACCAGTTCGGCCGCGCGCAGGCCCGCCACCACGGTCTGGCGATTGGCGACGCTGGCCACGGGGTTGGTGCAGATGATCCAGCAGGCCTTGACCTCGCCCTGCGCCATGCGCTGGAACAGGTCGATGGTGCCCTTGCCCAGGCGCGTGTGCAGCGTGCCGGCCGCCACCCCCCAGCGCTGTTCGACAAAGGCGCGGTCGTCGGCCGACAGCACGCTGCGCTGGCCCGGCAGGCCCGGCCCCATGTAGCCCATCTCGCGCCCGCCCATGGCATTGGGCTGACCCGTCAGCGAAAACGGGCCGCTGCCCGGGCGGCAGATCGCGCCGGTGGCCAGGTGCAGGTTGCACAGCGCGTTGGTGTTCCAGGTGCCATGGGTGCTCTGGTTCAGGCCCATGGTCCAGCAGCTCATCCATTGCCCCGCCGCGCCGATCCACTCGGCCGCCTGGCGCAGTTGCGCGGCGGGCAGGCCGGTGATGGCCTCGACCCGTTCGGGCGCGTAGTCCGCCAGGAACGCGGGCATCGCGTCCCAGCCGTCGGTGCAGGCGGCGATGAAGGCGGCGTCGGTCTTGCCGGCCTGGTGCAACAGGTGCAGCAGGCCATTGAGCAGGGCCAGGTCGGTGCCCGGGCGGATGGCCAGGTGCAGCCCGGCCTTCTCGGCCGTGACGGTGCGGCGCGGGTCCACCACGATCAGGCGCGCGCCGGCCTTCACGCGGTCCATCATGCGCAGGTACAGGATGGGATGGCAGTCGGCCATGTTGGCGCCGATGACCAGGAACAGGTCGGCGCGGTCGATGTCCTGGTACGAGCCGGGCGGCCCGTCGGCGCCCAGCGACAGCTTGTAGCCGCTGCCGGCGCTGGCCATGCACAGGCGCGAATTCGATTCGATATTGTTGGTGCCGATGAAACCCTTGGCCAGCTTGTTGGCCAGGTACTGGGCTTCGATCGACATCTGCCCCGACACATACAGCGACACCGCGTCGGGGCCGTGGGTATCGATGATGGCGCGCAGCCGCCGTGCGGTGTCCTGCACGGTGTCGCGCAGGGGGCGCGGCACGGGGTCCTGATCGCGCTGCAACCGCGCGCAGGCGTGTTCCAGCCGCCCCGACTGGCGCAATGCGACGTGGGCCGACGCGCCCTTGGTGCACAGGCGGCCGGCGTTGCCGGGATGCTCGCGGTTGCCGGTGATCTTCACCACCTGTTCGCCCTGCACGTGCAGGGTCATGCCGCAGCCCACGCCGCAATAGGGGCAGACGGTGTCTACGGTGCGCAGGCTGCCGTTCATGCTCGCTTCCAAAAAAAATGCGCCCTGCCGGTGCGGCCGCAGGGCCGGACGGGCAGGGCGCCATTGCCCTGGTGCCCGGCGTCGCCGGGTCGATACGGCATTCGATGCAAGTTCCATGCCAGTGGCGGTTCGCCCGGGGAACCGGGCGTGGTTCGCGCACGGCGGTGCGCGTATGCACCGGGATGGTGCGAGAACGACCCGTTCAGGTGCGTGGCGGGCAGCGTCGCGGGCCGCATCCGGGCGCAAAGCCGATGGCACGCTTATTGCTTTGAAATCCATACCGGGCCCGAGTCCGGCCAGACAACGCATGCAGTGCAGGCAACGGCGCCCGGACCCTCCAGTCCCGGGCGCCGTTTGTCTTTTCGAAACCCAAATGGCAGCTGAAACCCCCATGAGCACAGCGACTTCCTCGAATTCCATGCAGACCCTGATCGTCATCGGCAACGGCATGGTCGGCCATCACTGCGTCGAGCAGCTGGTGGAACGCGGCGCGCTCGCACGCTGGCGCATCGTGGTGTTCGGCGAAGAAACCCGCCGCGCCTATGACCGCGTGCATCTGTCCGAATACATCGGCGGGCGCGATGCGGAATCGATGGCGATGGGCGAGGCCGCCTTCTACGAGCAACCGGGCCTGACGCTGCGCCTGGGCACGCCCGTGCTGCGCATCGACCGCCAGCAGCGCCAGGTGGTCACGGCCGACGGTAGCCATCCCTACGACAAGCTGGTGCTGGCTACGGGGTCGTACCCGTTCGTGCCGCCCATCGCGGGCGCGCAAGGCGCTTCCCGCCTGGTCTACCGCACGCTGGACGATCTGGACCGCATTCGCGAGGCGGCCGACGGCGCGCGCCGCGGCGTGGTGGTGGGCGGCGGCCTGCTGGGGCTGGAAGCGGCCAACGCGCTGAAGTCGCTGGGGCTGGAGGCGCACGTGGTGGAATTCGCGCCGCGCCTGATGCCGGTGCAGCTGGATGAAGCCGGTGGCGCGGCGCTCAAGGCGCGCATCGAAGCGCTGGGCGTAGGCGTGCATCTGGCGCGCGCCACCCAGGAAATCAAGGACGGCACGCAGTACCGCTACCGCATGCGCTTTGCCGAAGGCGCGCCGCTGGAAACCGACCTGATCGTGTTCTCGGCCGGCATCCGCCCCCAGGACGCGCTGGCGCGCCACGCCGGGCTGGCGGTGGCCGAGCGCGGCGGCATCGCGGTTGACGGCCAGTGCCGCAGCAGCGATCCGAACATCTACGCCATCGGCGAGTGCGCGGCGTTCAATGGCGCCATCTTCGGCCTGGTGGCGCCCGGCTACCAGATGGCGCGCACCGCGGCTGCGGACCTGTGCGGCGACGATGCCGCGGCCTTCCAGGGCGCCGACATGTCCACCAAGCTCAAGCTGCTGGGCGTGGACGTGGGTTCGATCGGCGACGCGCACGGCACCACACCCGGCGCGCGCAGCTACCGCTATATCGACGAGGCCGGCGCCTCGTACCGCCGGCTGGTGGTGTCCGAAGACGGCAAGCGCGTGCTGGGCGCCGTGCTGGTGGGCGACAACAGCTATTACGACACGCTGCTGCAATACGCGCAGAACGGCATCGCGCCGCCCAAGGATCCGGCCAGCCTGATCCTGCCCGTGGGCCAGGGCGCGCCCACGCTGGGCGTGGATGCGCTGCCCCTGGCGGCCACCGTCTGTTCGTGCCACAACGTCAGCAAGGGCGCGATCTGCGACGCGCTGGACGGCGGCTGTTCGGACCTGGGCGGCGTCAAGGCCTGCACCAAGGCGGCCACGGGGTGCGGCGGCTGCGCGGCGTTGCTCAAGCAGGTCGTGGAGCACGAGCTTGCGCGCCGCGGCGTGGCCGTGGACAAGAGCCTGTGCGAACACTTCGCCCATACCCGGCAGGAACTCTACGCCATCGTGCGGGTGCAGGGCATTGAATCGTTCGAGGAACTGTTGGCCCGCCATGGCCGCGGCCACGTCGGCTGCGACATCTGCAAGCCGACGGTGGCGTCGATCCTGGCGTCGTGCTGGAACCGGCCGATCCAGGACCCGCATCTGGTGCCGCTGCAGGACACCAACGACACCTTCATGGCCAATATGCAGAAGAACGGCACCTATTCGGTGGTGCCGCGCATCCCCGGCGGCGAGGTCACGCCCGATGGCCTGATCGCCATCGGCGCCGTGGCCAAGAAGTACCGGCTGTACACCAAGATCACGGGCGGCCAGCGCATCGACCTGTTCGGCGCCCAACTGCACGAGCTGCCGGACATCTGGGCCGAACTGATCGCCGCCGGCTTCGAGACCGGCCACGCCTACGGCAAGTCCACCCGTACCGTGAAGTCCTGCGTGGGCAGCACCTGGTGCCGCTATGGCGTGCAGGACAGCGTGGCCATGGCGCTGCGCATCGAAGACCGCTACAAGGGCCTGCGCGCGCCGCACAAGCTCAAGTTCGCGGTGTCCGGCTGCACCCGCGAATGCGCCGAGGCGCAAAGCAAGGACATCGGCGTCATCGCCACCGAAAACGGCTGGAACCTGTACGTGTGCGGCAATGGCGGCATGCGGCCGCGCCACGCCGAGCTGTTCGCGCAGGACCTGGACGACGCCACCCTGATCCGCTACATCGACCGCCTGCTGATGTTCTACATCCGCACCGCCGACAAGCTGCAGCGCACCTCGGTGTGGCGCGAGTCGCTCGAGGGCGGACTGGACTACCTGAGGGAGGTGGTCATCGACGACAGCCTGGGCCTGGGCGCCGAACTCGAAGCGCAGATGCAGGCCGTGGTGGACCGCTACGAATGCGAATGGGCCAACGCCCTGTCCGACCCGGAAAAGCTCAAGCGCTTTCGCACCTTCGTCAACCGCGCGGGGGGAGACCCCGACATCCGCTTCGTGCAGGAGCGAGGCCAGCCGCGCCCCGCGCCGCTGGCGCAAGAGGCCGCCGCGCGTGCCACGGCACGTGTCATTCCGATCAACGAGGAGATTGTCTGATGCCCCCGCCGACCGCTGCCCGCGCGGCTGTACCGACTGATACGCCCGCCACGCCGACCCGCCCGACCGAGGCGACCCATCCGGCCACCGCATGGCAACCGGCCTGCACGCGCCGCGACCTGGTTGCCAATTCAGGCGTGGTGGCGCTGGTGGGCCAATGCCAGGTGGCGGTGTTCTACCTGCCCGACGCCGCCGGCCCGACGCTGTATGCCCTCGACAACCGCGACCCGAAGTCCGGCGCCAACGTGATCGGCCGCGGCATCGTCGGCCACCTGGGCGGCGAGCTGGTGGTGGCCTCGCCGCTGTACAAGCAGCATTTCCGGCTGCGCGACGGCGCCTGCGTGGAATACCCTGATCAGTCCCTGCGTGCCTGGCCCGTGCGCTTCAATGGCGACGCGGTGGAAATCGCGCCGCCGGTCGCGCCATGACGCCCCCCCGATGAGCCCATACGCCATGCCCCCCACGCTGCGCTTTCTGCTCGCCGCCCGCCGCAGCGAACTGCACGGGCTGGAAACGCTGGCCAGCACCTGTGAACTGGCCACGCGCGTCAGCAAGCTGGCGCACGTGCTGCAAAAGGAACGGGGCTGCTCCAACCTGTATCTGTGTGGTGGCTCGGACGCGCTGCGGCCGACGCTGGCCGGATTGAGCTCGGACGCGTCCGCCGTCGAAGAAGAGGTGCGCCGCTTCCTGGACCGGCTCGAACCCGACGTGACCCGCAGCGCCGGCAAGGCGCGGCTGCTGAACTGCGTGGCCTATGCGCTGTACCGGCTGGATGAACTGCCGCGCCTGCGCGGCCGCATCCGCGACCGCCGCGTGGTGGCCGAGGAGGCCGGCGCCGCGTTCACCCGCCTGATCGCCAGCCTGTTCGCGCTGGTGTTCGAAGCCGCCGATTCGTCGCTGGACGCGGGGGTGACGCAGCTGCTGGTGGCGTTGTTGAACTTCATGCAGGGCAAGGAATTGTGCGGCCAGGAAAGGGCCCACGGCGTCATGGGCTACACCGCCGGCTTTTTCACCGAGCCGCAAAAGGTCCGCCTGCTGGAACTGGCCGATCTGCAAAAGCGTTGCTTCGACGGCTTTGCGCAATGCGCCGCGCCCGACGCGCTGGCCGCCTGGGAACAATTGGCGCCTGGCGCCGGCCAGGTGCAGCGCCTGCGCGACATGGCGCTGCGCACGTCGGAGGCGGCACGCGTGGACGCGGGGCTGGCCGAGGTATGGTTCGGCGTCTGCACCGAGCGCATCGACGCCATGCGCGCGGTGGAAAGCCTGCTGGCCGAAGCGCTGACGCTGCAATGCCACCGCCGGATCGTGGAAACCCGCGCTGAACTCGACAACCATCGCCTGCTGCTGAACCGCTTCGCTGACCAGGCCCGCGACGACGCGCCCGCCATGCTGTTCAAGCTGCAAGGCCGCATCCTGGACGTGCCGCCCGAAGACGGCGTGGGCGAGGAAATGGAACGGTCCATCCTGGACCTGATGCGCGAACAGGCGCTGCGCCTGCGGCAATCCGACGACGCGCTCGCGCTGGCGCGCGGCGCGCTGGAAGAACGCAAGCGGGTGGAACGCGCCAAATGGCTGCTGGTCAGCCGCTATGGCGTCAGCGAGCAGGCCGCGCACGACCGCTTGCAGCGCGCGGCGATGGACCAGCGGCGATCGCTGGACGAGATCGCGCGGCAGGTGCTGGCCGAGCTGGAAACGGCGGCGCCTTGATGGCCGGGCGGACCGGGAGCGGCGCCGGCCGGGGGGCCGCCTGGGCGGCAGGCAGGTCATCGGGGCGCAGGCCCGCCCGCGGCCTCAGCGCCCCGGCACGTCCCACAACGCGTCCGGCAGGAAGCCTTCCTGTTCGCCCTTCTTGGCATAGCCCAGCGGATTGGCGATCACGCGGCAGCCGTCCTTCACGTAGTCCAGCGCGCAGTGCAGGTGGCCGTGCATCCAGACGTCGGCCAGGGGCAGCAACGCATCCAGCGCGTTGCAGAACCCCGCCGTGCCGGGCGTAACGCCGTAGCGCGGGTCGGCGCTGGCCAGCGACGGTGCGAAGTGGGTGATGGCCAGGGTGGGGCCGTCGAAGGGCGTGCGCAGTGCGTCTTCCAGCCAGGCCTGGCAGGCCAGGCCCTGTTCGCGCATCTGCTCGGCCATGAAGGGCGCGCCGTGGCGCCGCATCTGCGCCTTTTCCAGGTAGAAGTCCGCCGCACGAAACGCCTTGCCGCGCTTGTTCAGCGCCTGCGTCAGCGTGTCGCCGGGCGCGGCCAGCGCGTCGAAGTCGGTCCAGAGCGTCGTGCCCACCAGCCGCACGCCGTCGATGACCCGGGTCTCGCGCTCCAGCCACTGGATGTCCAGCGCATGGCACAGCGCCTGCAGACGGTCATGCGTCTCGTCGAAATCCAGGTTGTCGTATTCGTGGTTGCCCGGCACATAGACCACCGGCGTCGGCCAGCCGTTGCGCGGCGAATAGGTGCCCAGGCCGAAGTCGTCAGTGGTCAGCCTGGACCGTTGCTGGTACGAACCGATGTCGCCCGCCAGCACCAGCAGGTCGGCCCCCGGGGTGGGTGACGCCACGAACGTGGGGTTGTTCTCCAGGTGCAGGTCGGACAGCAGTTGAATTTTCATGGGCCGGGGGCTTGTTTTGGTTGCGACACGCAAGTATATTGGTTGCGACCCGCAACTTCAGGACGCGCCATCATGGATGTTATCGACTTTCCCGCCCGATCCCGTGACCAGACCATCCGCGACCTGCGGGAATTCTCGCGCAAGCTGGTGCGCGAACTGGGTTTCATGCGCGCGTCGCTGGCCGACAGCGACCTGGCGCCGTCCGCCGTGCACGCCATCATCGAGATCGGGCTGCAACCCGGCATCCAGGCGCGCGACCTGGCGCTGATCCTGCGTCTGGACAAATCCAACACCAGCCGCCAGGTGGCCAAGCTGGAAGCCGCCGGCCTGGTCAGCCGCGAAACCGACAGCGGCGACGCCCGCGCCTCGCGGCTGTCGCTGACCCCGGCCGGGGTCGAGCTGCGCAAGCGCATCGACCAGTTCGCCACCGACCAGGTGTCCAAGGCCCTGCGCCAACTGGCGCCCCACGACCAGGAAGCGCTGATCCGCTACCTGTCGCTGTACGCCGATGCGCTGGCTCGCGAGAACCCCAACACCCGCGCCGCGCAGGCCGCCGAGGCCATCGACGCACAGATCCAGGAAGGCTACGCGCCCGGCTGCATCGGCGACGTGGCCAGCCTGCACGCGCGCTACTACGCGCAGGCCGCCGGCTTCGGCGTGGTGTTCGAACGCCTGGTGGCCACGGGGCTGGCCGCCTTCGCCGAAGCGCTGCCCGCGCCCGGCAAGAACCTGTGGCGCTACACCGACGGCAGCCGCACGCTGGCCTCGATCGCCATCGACAGCGACCTGCCCGCGCGCACCGCGCACCTGCGCTGGTTCATCGTCGACGAATCGCTGCGCGGCATGGGCGTGGGCCGCGCCTTGCTGGCGCGCGCGCTGCGCTTTGCCGATACGCTCGATGTGGATGAAACGTATCTGTGGACCTTCAAGGGCCTGGATGCCGCCCGGCACTTGTACGAGTCCGCCGGCTTCGTGCTGACCGACGAAGCCGAAGGCACGCAGTGGGGCGGCGTGGTGGTCGAGCAGCGCTTCAGCCGACCCGCGCGCTGACGCATCTGGACACACTAAAGGGCCGCGCAAACGCGCCGCGGCCCGCTTGAACACGCCACCTTTCACGGCGCTGTCACTTCACGTTCCTAGACTCGCTGGGGTCTTGCCGGTACTGCCCGGCAAGGTCGGTCTCTCCCTTTCTGAAGAACCTCCCCATGCCCTCCATGCGTCTTGCAAGAAGCCTTGCCGCGATCCTGCTCGCGGCCGCCACGCTCACCGCCTGTGGCGGTGACGATTCCTCCGATGATGATCCCGCGCCGTCCACCCCGCCGGTGACCGAACAGCCCAAGCCTGCGCCCCAGTTGCGCTGCGCACCGTAAGCGGCGGTTGCGCCGTCCTCAACGATCCCGAGTACACCTGATGACTACCCGCCGCAATTTCCTGCAGACCGCCACGGGCGCGGGCTTTGCCGCCGCCGCCCTGGCCGCCTTTCCGCCCAGCATCCGCCGCGCGCTCGCCATTCCCGCCAACAATGCCACCGGCACCATCAAGGACGTCGAGCATGTGATCATCCTGATGCAGGAGAATCGCTCGTTCGACCACTACTTCGGCACGCTCAAGGGCGTGCGCGGCTTTGGCGACCGCATCACCATTCCGTTGGCCAACGGCCGCAAGGTCTGGCAGCAGCAGCGCAGCAACGGCGCCGTGCTGACGCCTTTCCACCTGGATGGCAGCACCCATAACGCGCAACGCGCCAACGGCACGCCGCACAGCTGGAACGACAGCCAGAATGCCTGGGACCACGGCCGCATGGCCAAGTGGCCCACGTACAAGACCGACATCTCGATGGGCTACTTCAAAGAGCGCGAGATTCCGTTCCAGTTCGCACTGGCCAATGCCTTCACGCTGTGCGATGCCTATCACTGCGCCATGCACACCGGCACCGACGCCAACCGTTCGTTCCACCTGACCGGTACCAATGGCGCCACGGCCACCAACACCGCCTTCGTCAACAACGAATGGGACTGGATCGACGGCCTGCCAGCCGGCGTCAACACCGGCTACACCTGGAAGACCTACGCCGAGCGCCTGGAGGCGGCCGGCGTCAGCTGGATCTCGTACCAGAACATGCCCGACGAATGGGGCGACAACATGCTGGGCGCGTTCCGCCAGTTCCGCCAGGCCAACATCGCCTCGGGCTTTCCGGTGTCCAGCGGCGGCTCGCCGGGTTCGCCGTACGCCAACACCGGCCAGGCGCTGCCGTACAAGGCCTACGATCCGGCCACCGACAACGCCGCCAACCCGCTCTACAAGGGCATCGCCAACACGCTGCCGGGCACGGCGCCCGAGCAGTACCTGGATGCCTTCAAGCGCGACATCCGCGAAGGCAAGCTGCCGCAGGTCTGCTGGATGAACGCGCCGTCGATCTATTGCGAGCATCCCGATCCGTCCAGCCCCGTGCAGGGCGCCTGGTTCCTGCAAGAGGTGCTGGACGCGCTGACCGCCGTGCCCGAGGTCTGGAGCAAGACGGTGCTGCTGATCAACTTCGACGAGAACGACGGCTACTTCGACCACGTGCCGTCGCCGTCCGCGCCGGCGCCGGCTGGCGGCGGCGCCTTCGCGGGCAAGGCGACGCTGTCGGCCGCCGACATGGCGTTCGAGTATTTCACCCACGGCGCGCCCACCGGCAGCACCAGCCAGCCCGCCCCGGACGGCCGCGTCTACGGCCCCGGCCCGCGCGTGCCGATGTACGTGATCTCGCCCTGGAGCCGCGGCGGCTGGGTCAATTCGCAGGTGTTCGACCACACCTCGGTGCTGCGCTTCCTGGAAGCGCGCTTCGGCGTGGCCGAGCCCAACATCAGCCCGTTCCGCCGCGCCGTCTGCGGCGACCTGACCAGCGCCTTCAATTTCAAGACGCCCAACACCGAATCGCTGCCGACCCTGGCCGGTCGCGCCACCCGCAGCGCGGCGGACCAGCTGCGTACCGCGCAGGAAGCCCTGCCGCAGATGCCGCTGCCCACCGACATGCAGCTGCCGCTGCAGGCCAGCGGCACGCGCCCGTCGCGCGCCTTGCCGTATGAACTGCACACCAGCGCGCGCTGCGACGCGGCCGGCACGGTGCAACTGGTGTTCGCCAATACCGGCACGCAGGCCGCGGTATTCCACGTGTACGACCGCTACCACCTGGACCGCCTGCCGCGCCGTTATGCGGTCGAGCCGGGCAAGACCCTGGACGACACCTGGAACGTGCTGGCCGACAACCTGGGCATGTACGACCTGTGGGTGCTGGGCCCCAACGGCTATCACCGCCATTTCAAGGGCGACACCAACCGCATCGCCGACAGTGGCGTGCTGCCCGAGATCCGCGTCTGCTACGACATCGCCAATGGCGAGGTCTACACCGAGCTGCTCAACACCGGCGGCAAGGCCTGCACCTTCACCATCACGCCGCTGGCATATCGGCAGGACGGTCCCTGGCCGCAGGCGGTGCCTGGCGGCGGCAAGGCGTCGATGAACTGGGCGCTGGCGGCCAGCGGGCTGTGGTACGACTTCGCCGTCACGTGTTCCAGCGACCCGGCGTTCTATCGCCGTTTCGCCGGCCGCGTGGAAACCGGCGCGCACACGGTCAGCGATCCGGCCATGGGCGTGGTGGCCCGGGAATGGCAGTTGATCCTGGCCGCGGTCGTGGTGTTCATGCTGGTCAAATCGCTGGGCGTGTATCTGGTGGCCCGGCTGCTGCGCGCCAGCCATGCCGAAGCCATGACCCGTGCCGCC
>NZ_JCBANA010000058.1:0-44948 GCF_059760725.1 Achromobacter sp. 1014246743 | reverse complement strand
GACGGCCGGGGAGGCCGTGCACTGGTCGGCCGGCAAGGACCAGAACCTGGCGGTGATGGGCGCGCTGCGGCTGCACACCGGCCAGGGCCTGGGCATCGTCGCCGGCCTGCAGCAGGGCGGGGCGGACTCGGGGCTGGACCTGATCTCGGCCAAGGGCAACGTCGATGTGCAGGCCCAGCACGACATTTTGCGGGTGCAGGCGCAGCAGGACATCACCATCGGCAGCGCGCAGACCGCGGTGGAATACGCCGCGCCCAAGCGCATCCGCATTGCGACGGCGGCCGGCGCCAGCATCGTGCTCGAAGGCGGCAACATCACCGTCACCGCGCCGGGGCGCATCGACGTCAAGACCGGCAACAAGCAGTTTGCAGGACCGGACCGGCTGCCTTATGCCTTTCCGCAGTTCACCGTGTGCAAGCAATGCGTGCTGGACGCGCACGATGGCGTGCAGTCCATCACCGACAAGGCATGACCCGCATGATCGATTGGGAAACCCGGCTGAACGACACCCTGGCCGCTGCCGCCGAACTGGCTGCCGCCACTGGCGCCACGTTGAACACCTACCTGCTGGTGGATTTTCGCGGCCGCCCCGAACTGGCCGAGCCTGTGCGCGCCAGCGCCGATCTCAGCCATGGGTCGGTCTGGGTCGGCACGGACCTGGCCATCTACCAGGACATCGCGCCGCTGCTGATCGAGGTCGACGACCTGACCCGTTTCGAACTCTGGCGCGGCCAGGACGAGCCGCGCGCCTCGCAGGTGCTGCGCCTGCTCAACCGCTTGCATCAGACGGAAGGCGGCGAATACGCGCTGACGCACATCGTGTCGCCCTTGCCGCTGGCCGAGCTGATGGCGCATTACGCCTATTACACCGACTACGGCCTGCCGGACGGGCGCGAGTATTACCTGCATTTCTACGACGGCCGTATCCTGGACCGCGTGTTCCAGGTCTGGACGGACGTGGAGCGAGAGCGCTTCCTGGCGCCCGTGAACCTGCTGCGCTACGCCCGCCGCGACGGCTCGGTGGCGCAATGGACCGGCCTGGGCGATCAACTGGAAACCGGGCTGGACGCGCCCAGGCAGCAGCCTTTGTCGCTGGCGCAGCACCAGGCGCTGCTGGACCTGGACTACCCGGACAAGCTGGCGGTGCAGATCCGCCGCATCTACCTGGGCGTGCTGGGCAGCGACTTGCGGCAAGACGAGCTGTACACGCGGGTGCTGGCGCAAATGCAACGCGCCCGCGCCTATGGCATCCAGACCGAACGCGACATGCTGGACTACGTGGCGTGGGGCATCACCATTTCCCCGCGCTTTGATGAACACGAGGCGATTGCGCCGGCCTTGCAGGCCTTCAAGGCACGCGGTGAAGGGCTGTCGCAGGCGCTGGCGCATGTGCCGGACGCAGTGTGGGATGGGTTGCTGCGGGCCGAGCAGGAACAGGAAGAAGGGAGTGCGGTATGAAGCGGAAGGGATGTGCGTTGGACGGAGCGTCTGATGCGTAAGGGCCTGATTGTCTTGTTCATGTGGTTGGGGCTGCTGGCGGGATGCAATGGCGAGCCAAGCTATCAAGGGCTGTCCTTCGTGACCTACAACTACACGCCCTGGGATCTGGATCGGGTGGAAGTGACCGATGCAGAAGGCCGTTCGGCTGTCACCGGGTCGATTGGCGCGGGGGGCGGTGAAGGGTCGGCGACGTGCTGCTACAGCCTGAAGGGCACGGACTTCAAGGTCCTGTGGCGCGGTGCGGACGGAGAAAAAGCCAAACAGCACATGTTCGACGGCAAGCTCGACGAGGTCATCTTCAACAAAGAGACCCCCGTGCATTTTCCTGCAACGCAGGTGCCGTCGGGGGATGGGCCGCTCTACCTGGAACTGCACATCTATCCGGACGAACACATGGAACTGGCGCTGAGCCGCAGGCTGCTTGGCCAGGTGCGCATTCCCATCGTCGAGGCCACGCGCTGGCTGTATGCGCAGCACCGCGACGCGTTGGGCGATTTCGGCAGCAGCGCCGAGGTCAGGCGCGTGGTGGCCAAGGTGGCCAAGCGGGCGTGGGTGAAGTATCGGATCGAGAACCTCGAGGACATGAAGCAGTACATGTTCCTGTATTTCACGGCGGCGTCGAATTTCGATGCCGACCCGGACATTGCCGCGATCCTGGCCGCGCCAGGCCGCAAGCCCGGTGACTTCGCGCAAGCGGTCCAAGGCCTGTCGAAGGAAAAGATCGCGCATCTGAAAGCCACGGGCACCGTGCCGGGAGACAAGAATGGCTAATCCGTTGCCGCCGGTGGACCGTACGCCGGCCTCGGTGCTCAAGAAAATGGCGGACAGCGAGGCCGCCTATCCGAAGCAGGACTGCAACGAATGCGGCGCAGTCATCCGGATCGGCTTCTTCTTCGACGGCTTCGGACGCAGCCGCGACGTGGACAGCAAGCATCCCACCTTCTATTCCAACGTCAGCCGCCTCTGGGAAGCCCATTACGCCCAAGACGACGAGGATCGGCCCGTCAATCAGTATTGGTTCCGCTTCTACTATTCGGGCCTGGGCACCGAGTTGAACGAGGATGCCAAGAACGACGATCTCATCTACGCGGCGACGGCGGCCGGCAAGAAAATCCTCGGCGAAGCCGCCAAGAACGCCAAGAACGCCGCCAAGAACATCACGCGGGTCGACGAGATTCCCGAGCAGGACGTCCTGAAGCGTCTGCGCAGCGCGACGCAGAAGATGATCAAGGAAGGCTCGTACCAGCCGATGGTCAAGGCCTACAAAGACGTGGTGAAAGACGTCAAGACCTTGCCCGACAAAGTCGTGCGCATCTGGAACGCCTGGGATCCCGAGCGGCTGGTGAATCGCGCCAAAGGGACGATTCGCGGCTTCTGGTCGGGCTTCAAGAAGAATCCCCTGAAGGTCGCCTGGACCGCCGGCAAAGAAGTCGTGAAGTCCACGGTCATGGAAGGGGTGCCGATCATTCGTGACAACGAAACCGTCGCCTACCTGATGGGCACGGGTGTCGACGTACGCGTGGACGCGGCTTTACGGCAGTTCAAGGCCGCGCACGAAGCCGTCAGCGCCGAGATGAACAACGTCCGGCGGATCGAGATTTCCGTCTTCGGCGGCGATCGTGGCGGCGTCATGGCTCGCCAGTTCATCAATGACGTGGTCAAGAAATACCGGCGCCGTCACGACAAGGACCTGGTGTTTCCCGGAGAAAAGGGCGCCCGCGATGCCGAGATCCGCATCCGCTTCGTCGGGCTGCTGGATTCCGTGTCGTCGATCATGGACGAGAGCACCTTCCTGGGTTTCCTGCCTTTCACGGACCTGCTCAAGCAGACCCACAAGGACCGCACGCTGACCATCCCCGGCGCCGTGGAAAAATGCGTCCATTTCGCCGCCGCACATGAACTGCGCGCCAATCAGCGGCTGGACAGCCTGGAAAAGACCCGTGGCGAGCAATACCTGTATCCGGGCTCCAGCGGAGACGTCACCGGTGTCAGCCCCGAGGGCTCGCTGGGCGCACGAGGCGAACTGTCGCGTGTGTCGTTGCGAGATATGCTGAATCAGGCCTTGTGCAATGGCGCGGGTTTCTACAGCATGGAGCAACTGTTCGACAAAAGACCGCTGACCTACGCCAAATTCACCATGGCGACGCCGATCAAGGATGGCGGCCAGAGCTATCCCATTACCGACCTGGTCGACGCCTACCGCGGCGTCGTCAAGTACGAGCCCGGCATCGATTTCATGCCGCACATGGAAGTCTTCCTGCGCTGGCTGGCCGTTCGCTACCAGGATCCGGTCTTCAAGAGCGACCTGGCCGACCCCGCTGAGAAGTGGATCAAGGACCGTGATTTCTTCACCCCCGAACAGGAATACAACGAAGAGTTCCGGCGCGTGTCGGCCTTGCCCGCGGACCAGCGCAACAAGCCCGAAAACACGGCGCGCCTGAAAGAGCTGGAAGCGCTGAAGAACGAACGCTGGGACCGCGCAGTCGCCAGCCGCGGTGAATTGCCGCCCAAGCGATTCAAACCCTTGTGGCAAAGGCTGGAAGAGGAATACCGGGCGCTTGAAGAGGCCGAGCGCAATGACGCGCAAGCCGAGCGGCGCAAGGAAGATCTGCGCCGCAACAACCCGGAGCTGGTGCGCAAGATCGAGCAGGTGAACCAGATGCCGCGCGACATGCAGAAAATGCGCAACGACATCATCGTGCGCAATGGCGGCACGTTGACCGAAGCCGACCAGCCCAAGGACCCCCTGGCCGACATGAAGGCCAAGCGCGCCACCCAGCAACGCCTGCTGAATGTCTGGCGGGAAGCCAGCGCGGGCACCAATCCGCTGCCCCCGAAGGTCATGGCCTTGTTCGATTTCCTGGTGCACGATGCCATGCTGAGCAGCTGGCCGGATCACCTGCTGGCCAGCACGTCGCTGTACTTCCGGGTGCGCGACAAGGACATCTTCGGCAAGACGGACTTCAAGGCCGAAGAGGCCAAGCTGAAAACCGACACCGAATCGGCCGCGCGGGTGGACCAGATGCAGGCCCGGATGCAGGCCAACATGAAGGGCATGACGCCGGCACGGCCGTAGGCGGTTCGCCTATCGGGTCGAAGGCGCTTTGGACGCCGCCTGGACTTCGATCGTCACCGTGTTGGACCGCACCCCGTTCGATTCGATATAGACCTCGTAGGTCGCCGGCGTCGTCGGCAGCTTGGCCTGCGCGGCCAGGTCGGTGCTGAACTGCGTGCCCACGCTGATGCCCGGGCTGATCGGAATGCCCTTGGGCGGGCGCGAGCCCGGAATGGTGTCGACCTCGACGCCGGGGGGCGGCGCGGGGCGCTTGTACTCGTAGGCGATGCCTTCGTACACCGCCTGGGTCTGCGTATCGACGGCCACAAAGCGCGGCAGCTTCTGGTTCTGCGACACCGGAATGATGCCGTGGGCGCAGACGGGGATCACCAGCGCGCCGGAGGCCTGAGGCCGCACGCGGGCGGGGGCGGCGATGTTCAGCTGATCGTCGCTGCCGCGGTTGGGCGGAATGCAGGCATGGTCGCGCACGGTGCCGATGGGGGCGGTGGCGAAGGCGGGCGGGTCGGTCCAGTCGGTGTTCATGGATGCGGTCGAGGTAGCGGATGAGGAAGAGGGCGGGCCGCCCACGGTGCGCGCCGCCGCGGGGGCGGCGGCCGCCAGGGTGGCCGCCAACAGCAGGGCCAGGGCCGGCGCCAGGCGGCGCGCGGGCTTAGAACGAGGGCCAGCCATGGGACATGTCCACCTTGCGCACGGCCTTGGCGCAGTTGACGCAGTAGCGGATGCTCAGGCAGTCGCCGCCGAACATCACGCACGAGCCGGTATAGGCCGGAGTGGCCTGGCTGGCCGGCAAACCGAAATGGCAGTGGTTGCCGAACTGCGAATAGAAGTAGGGGCCTTTGTCCAGTTTCGAGGCGTCCATGTCGGCCTCGTCGGGATGGGCCTGCACCCATTCCGGACCGCTGGGCACCATGCCGATCAGGTGGCCGATTTCATGCACCAGCGTCTGCTGCTGGTAGTCCATGGTGACCGGCTCCCAGGGCGACATCGCCGCCACGCACAGCAGGTTGCTGTTGTAGAAGGCCACGCCGGCCGCCGCGCTTTCCATCAGCCGCACGCGCAGGATGATCTTGCCGTTGGTCGGCATCGGCAGCAGGCCGGCCATGCGGATATTGACGGCGCTGCATTCCTTTGGCGCCGCGGCGTCGTAGGGCACCGGCGTCAGGCGGTCACGCGGAATCGGGATCTGCCTGACGCCGGCCGCGGGGTCGGTGTATTCGAACAGGGCCTCCACCAGCCAGTCCGTGTTCGGCTCGATGTGATGCCACAGGAAGCTGACATTGCCATCGGCGCTGACGAACTCGACCAGCTTGTCGCCGGCGCTCGGGCCGGCCACGGCCTGGATGTAGATGGGCTGCACCGGCAGCATGGACGCCAGCCGGTCCACGTGGCAGACGACGATGGTGTAGGGCTCGTGCGACGGGCCCTGCGAGCGCGGATAGATCGCGCGCGCCAGCTGGCGCAGGCGTGCATCGCCGCCATCGGTGAAGACATCGGAATTGGCGTCGCCGCGCCCGCTGACGGGCGGCAGTTGCACCACGTCCACGCCGTGGCGCGCATATTCGGTAGCGGTGGGCTGGAAACCGTGCGGACGGGCCAGCGCTTCCGGGCCGGGCAGCATGAGCTCCTGGATGTACAGGCGCCGCGCCGTCTCGACCAATTCCGTCGAGATGATCTGGTTCTTGTCGTTGACGACTTCGAACAGATAGGTATTCAGACCGGCGGCGGGCAAGGTGATGTCGTCGACGACCTTGGTGCCATCGGGGTCGGTGACGTAGCTGTACGACCGCTGGGTGGGCTCGCGGTACAGCGGCTGGCGGCTCAGTTCCCGCGCGGAATACACGGCGTTGCCGGGGCGCGGGCTGACCTTGACGGTAAAGCGGTGCTGCCCGGCCTTGTCGAAGCGCACGCGGATCTTGGGCTTGTTGGTCTGGCGGTCCAGGCTGTTGAGCGCCTGGCCGTCGTTCCAGCGTTCGGCCGGCTCGGTCAGGTTGACGTACTGCAGCTTGGCGCCGCTGCGGGCCTGGTAGGGTGATGGCGTGGACGCGGGGGCGGGTGAGCCTTCCGCATTCTGGCCGGCGTCCTGGCCGACGGGCCGGGCCGCGCCGCCGGGCAGCGTGATGCCGGCCGCTTCCATGACGCGCCTGGCCAGCCCGGGGTACGGCGAATTGGCCACCGCCGGGATGTTCATGATCGTCTCGGCCACCTTGGGCAGCGTCACGCTGGAAATGCTGGGCGACTGCAGGATGGCGCCCACCACCGAAGGCACCGCCGAGTCGGTCAGGCCGGGCGTGCTGAGGATGGCGCCGGCCACCGCGGGCAGGTTGCCCTGGTTGACGTCGGGCATGGACAGCAGCGAGTTCACCGCCGATCCCAGCGCGGCGCCGCGGTCGCCCATGGCACCCATCGCCTGGGTCATCACGGGGCCGATGGCCGAGCCCACGCCGCCGCCTGAGGCCGTCAGGGTCGACGCCGCCGACAGGGCCGAGGCAGCCGACGCGTTGCCCATGGCGCCGGCAGCCTGCGCGGCCATGCCGGTGGCGGAAGACGCCATGCCGGCGGTCTGCGCTGCCAGTCCGGAGGAGGCTGCGGTGGAGGTGCCCACGCCGCCCGCCGCGCCACCCGATGCTGTACCGGCCGCGCCGCCCGATGTGCCACCCGACAGCAAGCCCGAGGCCTTGGCGCTGATGTCGGCCGCCTGCGAGGCCATCTGCGTGGCTTGCGTGGCCGCGCCGGCCGCATTGGCGACGCCGGCCGGCATCGCGCTGGCCAGGGCCCCCGTGGCGCCCTGCGTCAGGCTGGCCGCGCCGCTACCCATCAGGGATTGCGCCGCGTTGCCGGCCATCGATTGTGCGCCGCCCATCAGCGACGGCGTGGCGCCGCCCATCAGCGAGGGCGTGGACCCCATGGCCGATTGCGCCAGGCCGCCGACCTTGGCCGCGGCGCCCGATGCCAGGCTGGTGCCGGCCTCGGTCACCGACCCCATGGCCTTGCTGGCCATGGCGCCCAGGTCATGCACCGGCTTGAGTGCGGCGTTGGCCAGCGACTTGGCCTTGTCCATCATGGTTGACGCGGTATCGCTGGCGGCCGACAGGCCGCTGGACAGGCTGGCGGCGCCGCCGGCCAGGGCCGAGCCGATGCCGCCCAGCGAAGACGCGCTGCCGCTGGCGGCTGCGGCGTCGGACGCGCCTGCCGCATTCAGGGCCTGCCCGGCCCCGGTGGCCACCGCCTTCATGGCCGCGGGCCGGTGCACCAGTTCGGCCGTCACCAGCATCGGATCGCCGACCTGGCTGGACGGCAGCGCGGGCAGGGCCGCCGCGTCGCTGGCGGGTCCGATCAGGTTGTGCGAGGCACCCTTGACGGAAAACATGCCCGGGCCTTTGAAGAGGATGTCGCCGCCTTCCATTACGATGCTGCCGCCGGCCGCCTGCAAGGTGATGCGGGTGTTGGCCAGGATTTCGATGCTGTCGGTGGTGGACGTGATCGTGATGTCCTGGCCCGCCAGCATCTCCAGCATGTCGGTGTGCGCGTGGATCGACACCGGCGCGTTGGCGGCGATGGCGCGCAGGCCGCCGTCCTGCACGAACAGGCTTGTCGAGCGGCCCGACGCGCTGGCGAAGGTCTGGCGCGCCGCGACGTGGCCGTCGGCCTGGGTCGTGGCGTGCAGGTTTTCGCTGGCGTGCAGGATGGCGCTGGCCGGCGTGGACAGGTTCAGCGAGTTCGGTGCGTCGATCAGCATGCGCGCGCCGTCGATGCGTTCGACGGGGTCGGTGCCGCTGCGCTCGTTGGCGCTGGCCTTCACCGCCTGCTGGCCGCCGACGCTGCCGGCATACCGGCCGTCGGCCTTGGGGTCCACCGCCTGGATCAGCGGATTGAATTGTTCGTTGGCCGCCAGCGGCCGCGCCTGGCTCTGGGTGGCCAGGTTGTCGATGCGCTGGGCGGCATGCTGCGCGCCACGCAGCAGCAGCAATGCCTCTTGCGTATCGGCCTGCGTCGAGCGCGCGCTTTCGCGGGCGTTGGCCGACAGCAGCATGCCCTGGCCCGAGCGCACCACGGTCCAGGCGTCGGACCGCAATTCAAAGCCCGTGCCGCGCCATGGGCCGCGTGACGCGTCGTCGGCGCCTTGCTGCACCAGGTAGCCCAGGCCCAATTGCGACGCGGCGATGGAACTGGACAGCCGCGTGCGGACCTGGCCGGCGGTGTCATCGAACAGCCACTGGCTGTAGCCGCTGCCATCCAGGCCCTGGCTGTGCCAGCCGCTGAGCGTGCCCGGATGGTTGGCGTCGGCATCCACGCCTGCCGTCCAGGGGGGCAGGTCGGTATCGTTGTACAGCTGCGCCACGATCACTGGCTGGTCGATGTCGCCGTCCAGGAATTCCACCACCACTTCGGTGCCCTGGCGCGGCAGATGGTGCGCGCCCCAGTTGGGGCCGGCCTGTGCGCCGGTCACGCGCAGCCAGGTGCCGGACCGGTCATCGCCCGGCGCATTGCCGGCGTCGTCGCCATGGCTGCGATGGCGCAGGCCGCCGGCCAACGGGCGTTCGCCGCGCTGCCACGGAAACTGCACTTTCACGCGCAGGTCGCGGCCGGTGGTGACGGCGGCGTCTTCCGCCGTCACGACGACGGCGGTGGCGCCTTCGGGCGCGGTAGGCTTGGCGCGCCAGGCGGGCAGCAGCGGGGCGGCGGCCGGCTGGGCGCTGAAGGTATTGCGGTACGCGCCGCGCTCAAGATCCGCCGCGCCCAGCACCTGGGCGGCCTGGCTGCCCAGGTTGTTGGCGGCCTCGTGTTCGACGTGCAGCAGCGTGTAGCGGTTGCCGCCCAGCTCGTCCCCGGCGCTGCCGGCGCCCTGGGCGTAGCGGTCATGCTGCGTCAGCGCGAAGGTGTGGCCCGGCATCATCTGGCGCGCCGTGCCGCCGCCGTCAAAGCGCAACATGCGGGCTTCATGCGCCTGCAGGCTGCGGGCGGCCTGCTGTTCGGCCGAGTCGTCGCCCGGATGGCGGCCATGGCCGTCGTAGTCGTAGTCTTCCAGCGCCGGCACGGCGCCGGCATCCACGTCAGAGGCCGCGTGGGCGCCATGGGCCAGCAGCGTGCGGTCGTTCCAGGCCAGGCGCGTCACCGCATTGGGGCGCACCTGGCGCGCGGCGCCGAAGCGCGTGACGCTGTCTTCGGATTCGGTTGCGTCGCTGCGATGAAAGCGCAGGGTCGCCGCGGGGTTCTCGGGGCGCGCGGCGCGCGTGTCGAACACCACCAGCCGGTGCTGCGCGCCGCCGCCGGCCTGCTGCTCGCCCTGCTCGTGGTCGAAGCGAAAGCTCAGGCCGGCCTCGGCCATCAGCCGCAGCACGAAGTCCAGGTCGGTCTCGCGGTACTGCGTGCGCACGGGGCGCGGCGCGGACGGCTCGGTGATCTCGAAGGCGAACGAGGCCAGCGGGTAGTCGGCAAACACCTCGGTCAGGATGTCGGTGACCGACTTGTCCTGGAACACGAAGCTGTCGCGCCGCAGCCGCAGCGTGGCCAGCCAGGGCGCGGCGTGCAGGCGGTAGCGCGCCAGGCCGCCGTCGGCGCCCAGCGCGTCCACGCCTTCCACCACCGCGTGCCAGCGGCGCCAGCCGCCGTCGGCCAGCAACAGGCTGACGCTGATTTCCTTGCCCAACAGGGGTTCCACGTCCAGTTCGGCGGACGAGGCCAGGCAATCGAGGGTCAGCGCGAACAGTTCCGAGACGCCTTCGCGCAGGTGCAGGCGTTCGACGGTGAGCGCGTCGCCGAGCGGCGTCTGCGCCTGCAGCAGGCGCGCGTTCTGGGACAGGGCGGCGACGCCCAGGCTGCTGTAGCCCGAAGGCGTGGAAGAACGGTCGGTCATGGCGTGTGGCGGAACGTGAACCTTCAGGGCAGCGAGATGGTCAGGTGCGCGGCGCGCGGCCCCAGCTTGACGATGTCGTGGTACGGGGCCATGGCGGTCTGCATGTCGCCGTTCAGGAAGTGGCCCATGCCCAGGAAGGCCAACAGGCCCAGCAGGGCGAACAGGGCGCCGATGCTCCAGAGCGGCACGTCGCGCTTGAGCGTATGGGCGATCTTGTCCGGCAGCGGCCAGTGCGGCGCAAAGCCGGCCCGCTTGCCGCGCAGCAGCGCGATCTCGTCGCCCAGGCGCGCGGTCAGGTAGCCGAGCTTTTCCTGGCCTTCGATCATGTACTTGCCCTGAAAGCCCAGCAGCAGGCACATGTAGAACACTTCCAGCGATTGCAGGCGCGGCGCGCCCTGGGCGCGCAGGTCTTCCAGGCGCGAAAAGAAGTTCTCGCCGGCCAGTTGCTCGCCGAACAGGGTCAGTTGCAGCGGTTGCAGCATCCAGGCGTCGCGGATGGAAAAGCCGGAATTGAGCACGGTTTCGTCCACCGCCGCGCAGAACGCGTACTTGGTGGCGTAGACGTCTTCGGCGGGGATATCCAGCTTCTTGGCGCTGCGTTCGAAGTCCGCCAGGAATTGCTGCACTCGCGCCGAGAACGACGCGGCGCTGGCGGGTTCCTGCCCGCTCTTGAGCAGGAACAGCATCAGGAAGCCGTCGTACAGCAGGTCCAGCAGCGATTTGGCGGGGCGCGCGCCGTAGAAATCGGCGGCGCGGGGAGGGAGCGTGGCTCCGGGCATCAACGAGGGCGCGTCGGCAGTCATGGCGGCTCTTTCGGTTGGCGTCGGGTTGGCGTCGGGGGGGCGTCGGTCAGCGGGTGACGGCGATCAGGTCCAGTTTCAGTTCGGGGATGCCGGACGGGGCGTAGATGGCAATGCTGCGGGCCTGCAGCATGCGGTCGTAGAGCGAGCCGCGCGTCTGCAACGTGAAATAGCAGGCGCCCGGCTTGACCGGCACGGCCGGCGGCACTTGCGGCGTGTAGGCCAGTTGCACGCCCGGCATGGCCGACAGCACCAGCTTTTCGACGTCGTCGGGGGCGCCGACCTTGAAGCGCAGCGGCACGGTTTCGGCCAGTTCGCTGGCGGGCGTGGCGGCCGACACCGACAGGTACAGCGCGGTGGTCTCGTCCAGCTTGTCGGAATCGAGCCGGCCCACGTGGAACGACGGCCGCACTTCGTCCAGCACGATCGAGAAGTAGCGGGTCGAGATGACGGTGTCCAGCAGGTCGCGCAGGATGGCATCCAGCTGCGCGAAGGCCGCGCCCGGCTGGTCGTGGCGATACGCGGGCAGGTCGGCCAGCGTGTGCACCTTGGAAAACGTCATCAGCGCGCCGGCCAGGCGCAGCATTTCCTGGAACAGGCGTTCGGGGTGCAACTGCGGGTTGTGGAACAGGTGCGACAGCGCCGAATAGGCTTCGTTGGCGGTGTGCAGCAGCCAGAACGAGGCCACGTCGCCGGAGCGGAATTCGATGATGTTCTTGCTGGGTTCGCGGTGAAAGCCGTACAGCGCGTTGACCTTGGCCTGCAGGGCATCGAGCAGGCGCCGCAGTTGTTCGAACAGCGCGCCGCAGGCCTGCACCGTCAGGCTGGGGGCGATGAAGCTGGTGTCCAGTTCGTAGCCCGCGCTGGCGTTGCGGCGCACGCGTGCCACGGGGATGGTCAAGAGCGCGTCGCGCGGCTCGTGTTCGGACAGCAGCCGCACATTCTTGCGCAGGAACGCCAGTTCGGCGGTGCTGGCGTTGGTGTAGAGGTCGGGGGCGGGGCTGTCGTGGTGCGCGTAGCGGGCATCAAAGCCCTGGGCCTGCTGCGCATCGCGGTAGTTGCCGCCGATGTCCTTCATGGGATGCAGCGCCAGGTAGAACACCGCTTCGCTGGCGCCATCCAGGCCGTCCAGCGCCACGGCGGGCGGCAGGTCGTCGTTGTGGGGCGCGTTGTAGATTTCACCGTCGGGAAAGATGGCCGACAGCTCGGTGGCGCGCAGCATGCCGTTGGCCAGCGCCGCGGCATCGAAGCGCACCGTGCGCAGCCCCCACGAATACGGGTGCAGGGCCCGGCTCATTTCGGCCAGGCGGGCCTCATGGTAGGCATCCTGGCGCTGAAAATGCTGGGGCCGCAGGAACAGGCCTTCGCCCCACAATACTTTTGCTGAATAACTCACGTTGGCTGGCTCTTGTCTATGTTCTATATACAGAGGGCGTCTGGATACGACGTGGGTTGCGGCCGGAGTCAGTCAGGGCAGCGCACCGATCCGAGTCTTGAGGGATCGAAAGGCGCCATGCCCGGTGGCTGCACGATCTTGCCTGTGGCCACCGTCAGGGCGCACGCATGCGCGCCCAGGACAATGCCGCTGTCCGCGGCCGCTTTCACTTCAAATACGTATTTCCAGCGCTGTGGCGCTGGTGCGTAAAACAAGGCGGCGACGGCGATATAGCTGGCACCCTTGGGCACTTTTTCGACGTTTTCGAAGCGCTGGCCGGGCGTCAAGGTAATCTCGCGCGACGCGATGAGACTGTCACCCAACGCCGCCTTTTCCTGCTCAGTATCAACCAATTGCGTGAGCGGTGCGCGCTGAAATGCCTCGGCATTCTTCAAATAGTATGCTTTCGTAACGACAGCCGTAGGTTGACCGCTGCTCGCATTCAAATTTTCTCCGGCGTGTATCGCCAATTTCACATCGGTAGGCGCGTTCGGGTCCTTTTTCAGGCCTGCCGCATCCAGGGCCGTGCCGGTTATTCCGGCGACCGCGCCAAGCGCCGAAACCGCTGCGCAACCAGTAATGACGGGGATTGCCGCGATGGCGATCGTGGCCGCCAAGCATCGCGATAAATTGAGATGTTTTGACATGGCTCTTTATACCGGAACATGAAGACAAACTACAGATGACGGCACGTTGAGCCACATTTCGTGCCAAGTTACATGACGTAATCCCCTGTAGTGGTGTACTAACAAAAAGTTGTTGAAATACGCGGCCCTTGGTTACATCAGACACGTGCCCAAAAAATGCAACTTTCCCGGTTTTTCCTCATTGGCGGTATGGCGGCATTGATGGCGGGTTGTGCGGCTACCAACAAGCCCCAGACGGACGCCGAATATAAGCAGTCGATTACCCAGGCCACGGAAGCGCTTGCCTCGAAAGGCAGCGACCAGGCGGTGGCCCAATTCCAGGAAATCGCGCAGCGCAATCCGTCGCGTGGCGAGCCCTGGTCGTACATCGCCAAGATCCGCTTTGATGAACAGAAATACGGGGAAGCCATCGTCGCCGCCGACGAGGCCTTGAACCGGGATTCGGAAGATTTCACGGCCAAGACGGTGCGCGCCGTCGGCGGCCTGCGCGTGGCCATGCAATCGCTGGCCGACCTGCGCGCCGATGCGCTCCTGGCCGGCAACGCCCGCACCGACGCGGTGGCCCTGGCCGCCGCCATGCGCGAAACGCTGGGGCAGGACGTTTTGTTCCCCGAAGGCCGCAAGCCGCCGCGCACGGGCACGCGTCCGCCGCCCAAGCGCACGGATGCCGCGCCCACGCCCGCCACCCCTGCCAGCGGCACCCCCACCACCCAGGCGGGTCAGTCCGTGATGCCGACGCAACCGGCCGGAGCGAGCCGGCCCGCCGCGCCATCCGGGGGGCAACCCGCAGCCCAACCTGCCGGCCCGTCCGCCGCCCCGGCCCAACCCGCCGGCGGCCGCGCACCCGACCCGTTCGGCAATCTTCTCAAACCCTGATCGGCCCGCCGGCCCCGGCAGGCCGGGTCCGCTTGCCTTCGTCACTTCGCATCCCGCTTGGAGCCCCCATGGCTAAGAAAGAAAGCGTTCAGAAAAGACTCCAGAAAGTACGCCCGCCGCGCGTCCAACTGACCTATGACGTCGAGAAGGGCGACGCGATCGAGCAGAAGGAACTGCCCTTCGTCGTGGGCGTGGTGGGCGACTTCAGCGCGCAGTCGGAAGCCGAACTGCCGCGCCTGAAGGACCGCAAGTTCGTCAACATCGACGTCGACAATTTCGATGACGTGATGCGCGGCCTGGAACCGCGCGCCGCCTACCGCGTGAAGAACCGGCTGACCGACGAGGGCGGCACCTTCGGCGTGGACCTGAAGTTCCGCTCGGTCGAGGATTTCCGCCCCGAAGCCGTGGTGCAGCAGATCGAGCCCCTGAAGGAGCTGCTGGACATCCGCACCAAGCTGGCCGACCTGCGCAACAAGCTGGCCGGCAACGACAAGCTGGAAGACCTGCTGGGCGAAGTGCTCAGCAGCACGGAAAAACTGCAGCAACTGACCAGCGAAGCCGGCAAGGACGGCAAGGGAGGCAGCAATGAGTAATTCCGCCGCCGCGCACAGCGCGTCCGCCCCGGCCGCGGCCGACTCGGGCCTGCTCGACCAGATCGTCGAGCAGAGCCGGGTGGCCAAGTCCACCGCCGAACACGACCGCGCCAAGGACCTGATCGGCGAACTGGCCCGCGAAGTCATGAAGGGCACCGTGGTGGTGTCCGACAACCTGTCCGCCATGCTCGATGCGCGCGTCGCCGAACTGGACCGCCTGATCTCGGCCCAGTTGAGCGAAGTGATGCACGGCGCCGAATTCCAGAAGCTCGAAAGCACCTGGCGCGGCCTGCATTACCTGTGCCAGGAAAGCAACACCGGGCCCATGCTCAAGATCAAGGTGCTCAACGTCACCAAGCGCGACCTGGTGCGCGACTTCCAGACCGCCATCGACTTCGACCAGAGCCTGATGTTCAAGAAGGTCTACGAAGAAGAATTCGGCACCTTCGGCGGTTCGCCTTTTGGCGCGCTGCTGGGCAACTTCGAGATCACCCGCCAGCCCGAGGACATGTACTTCATCGAGCAGATGTCGCATGTGGCCGCGGCCTCGCATGCGCCGTTCATCGCCTCGGCCTCGCCCGAACTGCTGGGCCTGGACTCGTTTGCCGACCTGGGCCGCCCGCGCGACCTGGCCAAGGTGTTCGACACGGTGGAATACACCAAGTGGCGCAGCTTCCGTGATTCGGAAGACTCGCGCTATGTCGGCCTGACCATGCCGCGCTTTCTGGGCCGCCTGCCGTACGACCCGAAAGAGGGCACCTCGGTCGAAGGCTTCAACTTCGTCGAAGACGTGGACGGCACCGACCATTCCAAGTACCTGTGGTGCAACGCCGCCTGGGCCTTCGGTGCGCGCCTGACCGCGGCATTTGCCGACTTCGGCTGGTGCGCGGCGATCCGCGGCGTGGAAGGCGGCGGCCTGGTCGAGAACCTGCCGACCCATACCTTCAAGACGGACGACGGCGAGATCGCGCTGAAGTGCCCGACCGAAATCGCCATCACCGACCGGCGCGAAAAGGAATTGAGCGACCTGGGCCTGATCCCGCTGGTGCACTGCAAGAATTCCGACTACGCCGCATTCTTCGGCGCGCAGTCGGTGCAGAAGGCCAAGAAATACAACACCGACAGCGCCAACGCCAATGCGGTGCTGTCGGCCCAGTTGCAATACATCTTCTCCGTGTCGCGGGTGGCCCATTACCTGAAGGCCATGATGCGGGACAAGATCGGCAGTTTTGCGTCCGCGCAATCGGTCGAGAGCTTCCTGAATCGCTGGGTCTCGCAGTACGTGCTGCTGGACGACAACGCGAGCCAGGAGCAGAAAGCGCAGTTCCCCTTGCGGGAAGCCTCGGTGCAAGTGGCCGAAGTGCCGGGCCGTCCTGGCGTGTTCCGGGCCGTAGCGTTCTTGCGGCCTCATTTCCAACTCGACGAACTGTCGATTTCCCTGCGCCTGGTGGCGGAATTGCCCGCCCAGGCCCAGAAATCCTGATGCTCGTCTGCTACGCGGTTTTTAACTGGAGAGAACTTTAATGAAGGACATCTACGTCAAATTCGGCAATCCTGCGCTCAAGGGCGAGTCCCAGGACAAGGACCACCCGGACTGGATCGAAGTCGGTTCCTGGCGCCACGAGATCATCCAGCCGCGCTCGGCCACGGCCTCGACCTCGGGCGGCCACACCGCCGAGCGCACCGAGCACGGCGAAATGGTCTTCACCAAAGACCTGGACGTGGTCAGCCCGCTGCTGTATCAGCACGCCTCGGGCGGCACCACCTTTGACGAAGTGACCATCGATTTCCTGCGTGCCGACGGCGAGGGCAACCGCGTCAAGTACCTGGAAATCAAGCTCAAGTACGTGATCATCTCGCGCGTCGCGCCGGAAGTGGTCAGCGAAGGCCTGCCGCACGAGTCGTTCTCGCTGAAGTACGCCGCCGTGCAGTGGAAGTACACGCAGCAGAAGGTCGGCGGCAACCAGGGCGGCAACGCCCAGGGCGCCTGGAGCCTGACCAAGAACGACAAGACCTACTCGGTCTGAACCCGATCGCGCGGCAAGGCGAAGGCCGCGGCTCGTCTCCGGGCCGCGGTTTTCCGTAAAAGAGGTCCGTGATGAAGGGATTCGAACCCAGTCTGTTCGACAAGTTGTTCGACGGGGACGGCCCGGCGCCGCACGCGCTGCGGCGCCTGTCCGTCGAGGAAATCAAGGAAACCGTCGCGCGCGACATCGAGGCCTTGCTCAATACCCGCATGGTCTTTACCGAGGCGTCGCTCAAGCGCTATCCGAATTGCCAGCGGTCCATCCTGACCTACGGGCTGTCGGATTTTTCGGGGCTGAGCCTGGCCAGCCACTACGACCGGGAATTCATCTGCCGGTCGCTGGAACAGGCCATCGCCCGGCATGAGCCCCGGTTGACGCACGTGCGGGTGGTGCTGCAGGTCGACAGCCGCGCGACATCGGTGCTGTATTTCGCGATTACCGCGATGCTGGACGTGGGCCCGGCCCACGAGCCGGTGACGTTCGACGCGACCTTGCAGCCGTCGACGCTGCAGTATTCGGTCAGCAAGGGCTGGGCCAAGGCCGCGGCGGCCGCCTGACAACATAAACGCACGCGGGCGTCGGCGGCCAGCCGTCGGCGAGGAAGGGAAAGATGGAAGAACTGCTGCCGTATTACGAACGCGAGCTGGGGTTCCTGCGCGGCTCGTCGCGCGATTTCGCCCAGCGCTATCCGAAGATCGCGGCGCGCCTGGGGCTGTCGGGGGAAACCTGCGAAGATCCGCACGTCGAACGCATGATCGAATCGTTCGCGCTGCTGGGGGCGCGCATCAACAAGAAGCTGGACGACGACTATCCGGAATTCACGGAAGCGTTGTTCGAGGTGATGTACCCGCACTACCTGCGGCCGTTTCCGTCGTGTTCGATCGCGCAGTTCGACATGGGCGGGGTGGCGGCCCAACTGACCGCGCCGGTGCGGCTGGCGCGCGGCACCGAATTGAAGTCCCACGCCGTGCGCGGCGTGGCCTGCCGTTTCCGCACGGCCTACGACGTGACGCTGGCGCCGGTGGCCATCCGCCGGGCCGCGTTTGCGTCCACCGCCAATGCGCCGTCGTCCACGCAGCTGCCGCCGGGCGTGACCGGCCGCCTGTCGCTGACGCTGGCTTGCCTGGCCGAAACGCAAAGCTTTGCCACCCTGGCCACCGATCGGCTGCGCGTGTATCTGCACGGCGAGCCGTCGTTCGTGGCGGCGCTGCGCGATTGCCTGTTCCTGCGCACCGCGGCAGCCTACATCGAGACGCAGCCGGGCCGCTGGAGCCGCCTGCCCGAGGTGCCGCTGGCGCAGGTGGGCCTGGCCGAAGAAGACGCGCTGATCGATTTTCCGGCCAGCTCGCATCCGGCCTACCGGCTGCTGGCCGAGTATTTCGTCTTTTCCGAGAAATTCAATTTCGTCGATATCGACCTGGCGGCGCTGCGGCGCGCAGTGGGGCCGGTGCGCGAATTCACGCTGCACCTGCCGGTCAAGGGCCTGCGCGCCGATTCGAACACCGCGCGCCTGCTGGAATCGGCGTCGGCGGACAACTTCCGCCTGGGCTGCACGCCGGTGATCAACCTGTTCGAGCAGCGCGCCGACCCGATTCGTGTCACGCACGCCGCCGCGTCGTACCCGGTGGTGGCCGATGCCCGCCGCGCCTACGGCTACGAGGTCTATTCCATTGACCGCGTGCGGCTGGTGCGGCAGAACGCGCAGGGCGATTCGGTGGTGGAATTCCGGCCGTTCTATTCGCTGCACCACGGCGAAACGCCCGAAGGCGCCAGCCATTACTGGACGGCGCGGCGTGACCCGATGGTGGCCGAGCGCAGCCCGGGCTACGAGATGGAGATGTCCATCGTCGACATCGACTTCAATCCGGCGCTGCCGCAGACCGAAACGCTGAGCCTGGAGCTGACCTGCACCAACCGCGACCTGCCGTCGCACCTGGCGGTGGGCCAGCCTGGGGGCGACCTGTTCCTGGAAGGCGGCTCGGTGGCGCGCGAGATCCGCATGCTGCGCCGCCCGACCCACACGCACCGCTTCCAGCAGGGCCGCGCGGCGCACTGGCGGCTGATCTCGCACCTGGCGCTGAATCATCTGTCGCTGGTGCACAGCGGCTTGCCGGCGCTGAAGGAAACGCTGCGCCTGTACGACCTGTCGCACGCGGCGGTGGCGGCGCGCCAGATCGAAGGGCTGGTGGGGCTGGACTACAAGCCCGCCACGCACTGGATGCCGGGCGAGCCGTTCGCGACCTTCGTGCGCGGCATCGAGATCCGGCTGACGATCAACGAAGACAATTTCGTGGGCACCAGCCTGCATGCCTTCGTGGCGGTGATCAACCGCTTCTTTGGCCTTTACGTGCACGCCAACAGCTTCGTGCAGTTGGTGGTGCTGTCGCGCCGCGGCGCGGAAGAAATCCTACGGTGTCCTCCATGCAACGGCGACGCGATCCTAGCGTAATCGAATCGCTGCTGGCCGAGCCGCAGCGCTTCAAGTTCTTCCAGGCCGTGCGGGTGCTGGAGCTGTGGTTTGCGCGCCAGGAAGGCACGCGGGCCAGGAATGCGGTGCCGGCGCACCTGCGCTTCGTCAATTCGTCGTCGCTGGGCTTTCCCGCCAGCGAGATCGCGGGGCTGACCGCCTTTGACAAGAACGGCCAGGCCCTGCACGACGCCGACGCGCGCCTGGCGGCGCTGGCGGCCGGCACGCTGGGCCGGGTCGAGATCGAGCCGGCGTTCTTCGGTTTGCTGGGCGGGCAGGGCGCTTTGCCGCTGCACTATTCCGAGATTCTGAGTCATCGCGAAAGCGCCACCCGCGACCGCGGTGCGCGCGCCTTTTTCGATATTTTCTCGAACCGGGCCGCGGCGCTGTTCTATGCGGCCTGGAAAAAATACCGCATGCCGCTGCGGCACGAGACCGAGCAGGACCACCACTACCTGCCGCTGCTGCTGGCGTTGGGCGGCGTGGGCCATCCCGCGCTGCGCGACCGCCTGCATGCCGGCGAAGGCCGCGTGTTCGACGAGTCGCTGGCGCACTATGCGGCGGCGGCGCGGCAGCGGCCGGTGTCGGCCGCCTATCTGCAACGGGTGCTGGCCGATTACTTCCAGGTCGCCCTGCGGGTCGAGCAGTTCGTGGGCCGCTGGTACCACGTGCCGCCCGAAAACCGCACCCAGCTGGGCCGCCCCGGCGCCGTGCTGGGCGTGTCGGCCATGGCCGGCGATCGCATCTGGCAGCGCGACCTGCGCATCCGGCTGTGGATCGGCCCGCTGTCCAAGTCGGCGTTCGCCGATTTCCTGCCCGGCGGCGCCCGCGCGCAGGCGCTGGAAAAGCTGCTGACGATGTTCGGCGGGCTGAGCTTCGAATACGAGGTGCGCCTGGTGATGGCCAAAGAGGACGTCGCCGGCAGCGCGCTGGGCGGCGATGCCGACAGCGGCGGCGCACGCCTGGGCTGGAATTCCTTTCTTTGCACCGAACCGTCGGCGTCGGATCGCGACGACGCCAGCTACGAACTGCACACCATCCACTAAGAACAAGACAACCCAGAACATGGCCACTCCCCTGAAAACCCTGATCGGGAAACTGAACCAGACCTGCCGCCAGGCCGCCGAGCGCGCCGCCAGCCTGTGCATGGCGCAAGGCCACTACGAGGTGGACCTCGAACACCTGTTCCTGGCGCTCTTGGAAAAGCCGGCCAGCGACTTCAGCCTGGTGGCGCGCCGCAGCGGCATCGAGGCCGCCGTGCTGGAAGCCGACCTGAACGCCGAGATCCGCGGCTTCAAGAACGGCAACACCCGCACGCCGGTGTTTTCGCCGCACCTGCCGCGCCTGTTCGAACACGCCTGGCTGATCGCGTCGCTGGATACGCAGACGACCCGCATCCGCTCGGGCCATCTGCTGCTGGCGCTGTTGACCGAACCGGACCTGGCCGCGCTGGCGCGGCGCGGTTCGCGCTTGTTCGAGTCGTTCCGGCTGCAAGAGCTGAAGCATGACTTCGCGGCATTGACCGAAGGCTCGGAAGAGGCCGGGCAGTCGGTGGCGTTGGGCGACGGCGCCGCGCAAGGGGACGCCGCCACGCCCGCCGCCGGCCTGTCCAGGACGCCCGCGCTCGACCAGTACACCACCAACCTGACCGAGCGCGCCCGCGAGGGCAAGATCGATCCGGTGATCGGCCGCGATGCCGAGATCCGCCAGATGATCGACATCCTGACGCGGCGGCGGCAGAACAACCCCATCCTGACCGGCGAGGCCGGCGTGGGCAAGACCGCGGTGGTCGAAGGCCTGGCGCTGCGCATCGTGGCCGGCGACGTGCCGCCGGCCCTGGCGGGCGTGGCGTTGCGCACGCTGGATATGGGCCTTTTGCAGGCCGGCGCGAGCGTCAAGGGCGAGTTCGAGAACCGCCTGAAAAGCGTGATCGACGAGGTCAAGCAAAGCCCCACGCCCATCATCCTGTTCATCGACGAAGCCCACACGATGATCGGCGCGGGCGGGCAGGCGGGGCAGAACGATGCGGCCAACCTGCTCAAGCCGGCGCTGGCGCGCGGCGAATTGCGCACCATCGCGGCCACCACCTGGAGCGAGTACAAGAAGTACTTCGAGAAGGACGCGGCCCTGGCGCGACGCTTTCAGGTGGTGAAGGTGGAAGAACCCAGCGAAACCCTGGCCGCCAGCATGCTGCGGGGCATGGCGCCGCTGATGGAACAGCATTTCGGCGTGCGCATCCTGGACGAGGCCATCGTGGCTGCGGCCCGCCTGTCGCACCGCTACATCAGCGGACGGCAGTTGCCCGACAAGGCGGTGGGCGTGCTGGATACGGCCTGCGCCCGGGTGGCGCTGGGCCGCAGCGCCACGCCGGCCCTGATCGACGACGCGCGCCACCGCCTGGCCCGCCAGGACACCGAGCGTGCCGCGCTGCGCCGCGAAGCCGCGACCGGCGCCGTGCAGTCGGCTCGCCTGCGCGAACTGGACGAGGAAATGGAGGCCACCCGCCAGGAACTGACGGCCGCCGAAGCGCGCCTGGCGCAGGAAAGCGAGCTGGTGCGGCAGATCCACGCGCTGCGCGAAGAACTGGAGGCCGCGGGCCAGGAACCCGAAGCCGAGACCGCCGGCAAGCGCCGCAGCGGCAAGGCCGCGGAACCCACGCCCGCGCAGGCTCAACTGGCCGCGTTGCAGCAGCAATTGCGCGCCTTGCAGGGCGAGGCGCCGCTGGTGCCGGCCTACGTGGATGCGCAGGTGATCGCCGAGATCGTCTCGGCCTGGACGGGCATTCCGCTGGGCCGCATGGTCAATGACGAGATCCGCACGGTGCTGGAATTGCAGCCGCTGCTGGCCGAGCGCGTGATCGGCCAGGACCATGCGCTGCATGCCATTGCCCAGCGCGTGCGCACCGCGCGCGCCGGGCTGGAAGACCCGAACAAGCCCAAGGGCGTGTTCCTGTTCGTCGGCCCGTCCGGCGTGGGCAAGACCGAGACCGCGCTGGCGGTGGCCGACATCCTGTATGGCGGCGAGCGCAAGCTGGTCACGATCAACATGAGCGAATACCAGGAGGCCCACAGCGTGTCGGGCCTGAAAGGCTCGCCGCCCGGCTATGTGGGCTACGGCGAAGGCGGCGTGCTGACCGAGGCCGTGCGGCGCCAGCCCTACAGCGTAGTGCTGCTGGACGAAATCGAGAAAGCGCATCCCGACGTGCTGGAGCTGTTCTTCCAGGTGTTCGACAAGGGCGTGATGGACGATGCCGAAGGGCGCGAGATCGATTTTCGCAATACGCTCATCATCCTGACGTCCAACGTCGGCTCGTCGGCCATCATGCAGGCCTGCCTGAACAAGCCGGCGGACGAACGGCCAGACGCCGAGGCCCTGCAGGAACTGCTGGCCCCGCAACTGTACAAGGCCTTCAAGCCCGCTTTCCTGGGCCGCATGAAGACCATTGCCTACTACCCGGTGGATGACGACGCGCTGGTGCGCATCATCGGCCTGAAGCTGGGCCGCATTGCCGAGCGCGTGCAGGCCAACCACCGCGCGGTGTTCGACTGGGACGAGGCGCTGGTCGAGGCCGTGCTGGCGCGCTGCACCGAAGTGGACACCGGCGCGCGCAACGTCGACCATATCTTGAACGGCACGCTGTTGCCGCAGATCGCCGAGCAGGTGCTGGGCCGCATGGCGCAAGGCGAAGCGATCGCGCGCATCCGGGTGACCGCCGGCAAGAACGGCGACTTCCGTTACCGCCTGACCTGAGCCCGGAGCCGCGACCATGCCCCAGGATGCTTCCGGACTTTCCCGCCTGTCGACCGCCGGTATCGTGCAGGCCAACCGCCTGCTGGACCTGCGCACGCCGCTGGGCGAGAACCGCCTGGTGGCCGAGACCTTGTCGGCCACCGAACAGCTGAGCGGCGGCGCCTGCCGGCTGGAAATCACCGCGCTGTCGGACGACGCGCATATTCCGCTGAAGGCCTTGCTGGGCCAGCCGATCACGCTGCGCTTGCAGACGGCGCTGGATCGCGAACAGCCGCGCCTGTGGCATGGCCATGCGACGGCGGCGCGTTTCCTGGGCGCCAACGGCGGCCTGGCGCGCTACGGCCTGACGGTGGAACCCTGGCTGGCGTTCCTGCGCGCGCGGCGCGACAGCTTTGCCTACCAGGACAAGACGGTGATCGACATCGTCGAGAGCATTTTCGGCGACTACAAGGGCCAGGGCACGCTGGCGCCGCAATGGCGCTGGGACGTGCAGGATCGCGCCGCCTACGTCAAGCGCAGCCTGACCATCCAGTACCGCGAAACCGACTACGCCTTCGTCGAACGCCTGCTGGCCGAAGAAGGGCTGTTCTATTGGGTCGAGCACGCGGACGACGGCCACACCCTGGTCATCGCCGACCACAACGATGCCTTCAAGCCGGGCCCGCAGGCCAGTGTGCGGTTTGCGCGCGCCGACGTGACCGAAACCGAAGACAGCATCCAGCGCTGGAGCCCGCGCCAGCGTTGGCAGACCAATGCCGTGCGCATGGCCAGCTGGGACTACCGCAGCGCCCAGTCGCGGCCCGTGTCGGCACAGGCTGACGCCGGCAACTTGGCAAACGCGCTGGAACTGGCCAGCGACGACTACCCCGGCCAATATGCCTACGAAGACAGTGCGCAGGGCGAACGGCTGGCGCACAACGCGCTGGCCGCGCTGCGCGTGCGCCAGCACAGCGTGCAAGGCGCGGGTACCGTGCGCACGCTGGCACCGGGGCAGCGTTTCGAGCTGACCGGCCACTACCAGCAGGGCGGCCCGTCCACCTTCGTGGTGATCGCGATCACGCACCAGGCGCGCAACAACTTCGACGCGGACCTGGGCCGCGCGGTGAGCGAAGCCTTGGGCGGCAACGCTGACGAAGACGCCGATTTCTACCGCAATACCTTCACCTGCATCGGCAGCGATACCGAATTCCGCCCCGCGACGCAGGACGGCCATGGCGTGCGCATCCATCCGCGTCCCACCGTGTTCGGCGCCCAGACGGCGCTGGTCGTGGGGGCCGAGGAACCGGTGCACACCGACCGCGACCACCGCATCAAGGTGCAGTTTCACTGGCAGCGCGGCAAGGCCTCCAGCAGCCGGCTGGCACATCCGTCGGGCGAAGAGAACGCGCCGGCCAAGGATGAGCTGGGTACCTGGGTGCGCGTGGCCGAACCGGTGGCCGGCGGCGATTGGGGCGGCCATTTCGTGCCGCGCGTCGGGCAGGAAGTGCTGGTGGAGTTCCTGCATGGCGACATCGACCGCCCCGTGGTGGTGGGCGCGCTGTACAACGGCGAGGGCGCCGAAGACGCCTCGCACAACCAGGTGCAGGCGGGCGGGGCCAACGCCACCGGCAACGCGCCGGCCTGGTTCGCGGGCGGCAGTGAAGGCCATGCCCACAACGCGGTGATGTCCGGCTTCAAGACCCAGGCGCTGTCGACCAGCGGCGCGGGCACGGGCGGCTACAACCAGCTGGTGCAGGACGACACGCCCGGCCAGTCGCGCCTGACCGCGTCGACCACGCAGGCCGATTCCCGCCTGAACCTGGGGCACGTCAAGCAGCAGCGCGACAACGAACGCCTGGAAGACCTGGGCCACGGCGCCGAGCTGTCGACCAAGGAAGCCGTGGCGCTGCGCGGCGGCCAGGGCCTGTTGATCAGCGCCGACTTGCGCGAGAACGCCGAGGGCGCGCTGCTGGACAGCGCCGAGGCCGCCAGGCAGATCGACGCCGCGCTGGAATCGGCCAAGGAACTGGGCGATATCGCGATCAAGCAGAAAGCGATTCTGGATGGCGACCCGCAGGCCCTGCCGGTGCACGAGGGCCTGACGCACGTGCGCGACGTGGTCGAGGCCACCCAGGACGATGCCGCTGCACAGGGCGGCGCGGTCAAGGTGGCGGCCTACAGCGAGCCGCACATCCAGGTGAGCGCGCCCAGCGGCATCGGGCAATACACGCCCGGCAACGCATTCGTGGTGGCCGGGGGCACGCTGGCGCAGGTGGCGCCGGACGTGAACTGGGTGAGCAGCGCGCATCTGGCGATGGGGGTGGCGTCCGGCGTGGTGCTGTTCACACTGGGCCAGGAGGCGGGCGGCAGCCGTGCGGTGCAGGACCGTGGCCTGCGGCTGCATGCGGCGGGCGGCAAGCTGCGCCTGCACAGCCAGGGCGCCAAGATGACCCTGACGGCCGAGAAGGCCGTGACCATCGCGTCGGCCAGCGCGGCCGTGCTGGTGCAGGGCAAGGAGCGCGTGCTGGCCACCGCCGGCGGCGCCTACGTGCGGCTGGAGGGCGGCGGCATCCAGCTGCACGCCCCCGGCAAGGTCGAGCTCAAGGCGGGCGCGCACAGCTGGGTCGGGCCACAGACCACGCAGGCGAACCTGAACTTCAACGAAGCCAGCCCCTTGTGCGAAGCACGCGTGCGCGGCGCGGCCCAGCAGGGCGGTGCCGTCGTGCCGCTGGGCTAGGCCGGCACGACATGGACGGCGGCATGCTCGATTATCAGACGTTGTGTACCTATGGCCTCGGCCTGATCCAGGATGAGCAGACGCGTGGCGTACCGCCTCTGGCGGCGGCGCGGGCCCAGGCGCTGGTGCCGCCCGCGCTGCGCAAGATGCCCGGGCTGATGCCGCGGCTGCTGGATCTGTCCGCCCTGGACGTGGCGGGCAGGACGCAGGTGCTGGCCAGCCTGAACCAGGCGGCGCATGACGGCGACGACCTGTGGCTGGCGCTGCTGCTGCAAGCCGATCGTCCCGCCGATGCCGTGGCGGCGCATTGCCGGTCGCGCATGATCGTCGACATCGCCGGGCAGGGGCCGTGCTTTTTCCGCTTTTTTGATCCGCGCGTGCTGGTCCAGGTGTCGTGGATATTGGACCCGGGCCAGCTGGCCTGGCTGTGCGGCCCGGTGCAGCGCTTTCTGTTTCACCTGGATGGCGAGTGGCGCGCGCTGGATCGGCCCGAGGCCGAGGCGGCGCCGCGTCTGCGGCTCAGTGACGAGCAGTCGTTCGCGCTGACCCAGGTGCAGCCATTGAATGAAGTGCTGTCCGGCCTGGACGGCCTGGCGCCTGACCGCCGCATCGCGCTGGGCAGGACCGTGATGGACCATTTCCGCACGGCCCGCGAACTGGGCCTGGCGACGGCGCAGGAACGCAAGGCGTTTGCCCGGCACGGGCTGTCGGTGCACCCCGCCTTCCATCGCCACGAACGGGTGCGCGAATGCCTGGCGGCGATGCAGCCGGATGATGACTACCCCTACCTTGCCGCGGTCCAGGACCTGTCGGATGACGACTGGGCCCGCGTGCGCACGGATCTGGAACGAACTGGAGAGCCCGATGGCCGATGATGTGAAGCAATGCGGAAAGAAGCGTTCATCGATCGATTGCGAAGAAGATTGCCCGTTTCACCGGGTCGGCCTGCCCATCATGCCGCTGCGCTACGCGGTGCTCAAGAAAGAGGACCCGTCCCCGGCGCTGGCAGGCGACCTGAACATGCCGCAACTGGCAGAGCGGCCCTTGGGCGACAGCGCGCGCTACGGCGTGCGCCTGCTGCGCCCCGGCTATCTGTACATGTATGACGAAGCGCGCTCGGAACTCAAGGGCTACTACGTCAACGAGAACGGCACGCTGTACAACTTCGATATCGACAAGCCGGTGGAGAACTGCGACCGCACGTTCACCTGCACGATGGATCACGAAGCCAAGGCCTCGCTGCTGACCATCCCCAACGCGCGCAAGGCCACGTTCGTGTGGCTGACGTTTTCGGACGTGCAGTGGACCAAGGACGTGTGCAAGGCCCACAAGGGCCGGCGCGGCGCCGATATGCGCGAGCGCCACATGTTCAAGTTCGACGTGCAGGCCTGGCTGTCCAGCGGCCAGCACGCCAACGCCAAGAGCATCAAGAGCCTGAAGGACACGGCGGCCGAATACGTGGTGCATCGCAAGCGCGAGCTCGATCTGCAACAGAAGCAGCAGATGCTGGGCTGGAGCACCGTCGGCTACTACGACGTGAAGGGCTGGATGGGTGAGATGATCGAGAACGCCGCCGAGGCGTTCCTGCCCGGCAAGGGGCTGATGCTGGCGCTGCCGGACAGCACCGGCATCCTGCAGGACCTGGCGCGGCTGATGCGCCTGCGCTTTGACGATTTCGTGTCGAACAAGGAAGACCTGCGTCCGCTGACGGTATCGAAGTCGATCGAGTCGGTCAGCGAGATCATCATGCAGGCCGCCGAAAACGATCTGCTGCGCGACCGCGCCAAGGATGCGTCCAATTATTCGGTCTATGGCACGACCAGCCCCAACATGGCGGGCGCCGGCGGCGGCGGCAGCGCCGGCGGCCTGGCGATCGGCCAGCTGGTGCTGGACATGATCAACCCGGACCGCCAGAAAGAGCGCATGGCCGAGGCCGAGAACTACCGCCACCCGACCGAGCAGGAGCGCCGGACGGTGCGCTGGGATGCCTGGAAGAAGTACTTCGACAACTACGACGAGAACGCGCGCCGGGCATGGCAGAAGGATTTCGACGAGCGCCTGACCAAATTCGACGCCGCCACCATCGTGCCGATGGCGAAGGCGCACGTGGCCTGGATCACCTGCGGCGATACGTTCAACGGCTTCGAGTGCAACTACGACGTCAACAGCGCCGATAGCGGTGAGGTCTTCCAGACCGTGTTTTCCTTGTGCATCGACGGCACCCAGGACAAGCGCGTCTGCTTCAAGCAGTATGTCGAATGGCTGCAAGGCGATCCCGAAGACACGCGCAATCTGCTTTTGCGCGCCATGTTCCACAACCAGGATTTCGTGATCAAGAAGGTGGTCGAGGCGCACGAGGCCGCCCTGGACTGGAAGGCCATTCCCTGGGGTAACCTGCACGAGGCCTACAAGACCGGCCTGAAGGTGCTGAGCGAAGGCCAGATGGACAAGACGGCGCGCCTGCTCGAACAGATCATGGGCCCGGTGGTGCAGGTGCTGCGATTGGGCGTGGACAGCTCGATTGCGCGCAAGCTGGCCATGTACCTGGGCTTGCTGTCGCGCCACGACGTGGTGATTGTCGAAGTCGAGGGCGGCAAGAAGACCTTCCGTGCCGCGCTGATCCGCGAACTCATGCGCCAGCATGGCGGCCAGGTGAACATGCGGCAGATGGAGCGCGCCGTGGCCGACGAATTGCGGCGGCTGGAAGTGCGCGGCGAACAGCTGGAAGGCACCGACAAGAAGCGCTGGTTCATGCTGGTGGACAGGGAAGCGGCGGCCAGCGTGCCCCGGGAAGGCCGGGCGGCCGACCGGGCCAGGATGCTGGCGCAGACGTCCATGACGATGGAAGAATACGAGGCCAGGGAACTGTCGCGCTGGCGCACGACGATCACCACGGATGTCCGGGTCGGCGTCGTCAGTTGCCTGTTCCAGACCGTGGCGGTGTACAAGCTCTGGAGCGATCTGGAATCGGCCATGCCGCACGAACGCACCGATGCAAGCTGGAAGTTCGTGATTGGCATCGCATCGGCTGGCGGGTCGGTGGCGGAGGTCCTGGGCATGGCGCTCAAGGGCCGGATGGCCGCCGGCATGCGCTTGGGGATGGGCCTGGGGCTCGAATCCACCACGACGCTGCTGATGCGCTGGGGCAGCCGCACGGGGGTGGTGACCGGCGTGCTCATGGCCGCGTTCGACGTGAAATCCGGCCTGGATCAGATCATGATCGAGAAAAACGGCTGGATGGGCGGCCTGTACCTGGCCTCGGGGGGGCTGAGCCTGATTGTCGTGGGCGCGTTCGCCATGTCGTGGACCGTTGTGGGGCTGATCGCCGCCGTCCTGCTGATCGTCGTGGCGGTGCTGATCGAGAAATTCAAAGGCAACAAGATCGATGAATGGCTCAAGCGGTGCCTGTGGGGCAAGCTGCAGGGGCAGGCCGGCGCCGATTACTACTATGGAGTGCAGCAAGAAGTGAACAGTCTGCGTGTGGCACTGGGAGGGGAGTGATGGACTTCACGGGGTTGCTGTCCCGGTTTCCCAACAACCGTCCCCTGACAGAATTCGACCGCGAGCACCGGCTGCTGCAGAAAAAGCGCCTGGACGTCCCGCTGCTGGCGCAGTTGTGCGTGGTGAAGATGAATTCCAACAGCCTGCTGTCGGTGGACCGCTGGTACGGGTGGCGCGGTTTCGTGGCCCTGCTCGGCGCGATAGGCGTGGCCTTCGGCATTGGCGTCATCCTGAAGCTGGCCTGGATCCTGGTGGTGGATGACCTGCCCAACGAGAACGGCCTCTGGGAAGCGGTTTTCTTCGGCATGGCGATGTTCGCGGTGGTGGGCGCCCTGGGGGCCTGGGTCGCCTGCAAAGAGATGTTCCGCTGGACATACTACCCCATCGCGCTGGACCGAAAGCGCCGCCTGGTGCATGTGTTCCGGCTGGATGGCACCGTGCTGACCGCGCCCTGGGACAAGATCTACTTCACGCTGGGCCGCGGCAAGGCCGCGTTCGGCATGCGCAATTGGGATATCCGCGGGCTGATCCTGGACCCGGATGGCGTCACCGTGAAGGAGACGTTTTCGTTCTGCATCGCCACCAGCCGCGTCGAAAACGCCTATTCCCACTGGGAATTCCTGCGCCGCTACATGGAAGAAGGGCCGCAGGCGGTGCTGGACGCCGTGCTGTATTGCATGCCGGTGGACGGCAAGCGCGAGCGCTTCGCGTTCAGCAAGGAACGCGTCTTCGCCAACGACGCCCAGACGCCTGGACTCATGTACGTGCTCGCGGCCCCCTTCAACTACCTGCACGCCATCATGCGCTGGGTGGTGATGCAGACCAGCAAGATACCGGCGTTTCCCCCCGAGATCGAAGCGACGCTGCAGCCTGAGCCGGGCGATCCGTACGTGCGCGATGCGTCGATGAACCCGGAAGACTTGCGATAATTAAACCCGGGTAATATTGACGGATTAATTTAATCCGGGTAAAAATGCGTCCTGCGACATTTCGCCGCAAAGGACGCAAGCATGAGCACATTCGATCTGAACACCGGCGCCACCGCGGCGCTGGCCCATGAAACCGATCTGACGGACCTGCCCGTGGACGGCGAGCTGCCGCCCGGGCTGGACGGCGTACTGGTCCGCAACGGCCCCAATCCGCTGGGTGGGCGCTTCGAGGGCAACGACGTGCTGTCGTGGTGGCCCCAGCCGGCGATGCTGCACGCGATTGAATTTCGGGATGGCCGGGCGGTCGGCTACCGCAACCGCTGGGCCCGCACCCGCACCTGGGCGCGTGTACATGCACCAGAGCAGGCGGACGGCTTGCCGGACACCAACCCCAACGTCAACGTGCTGCGCCACGCCGGTGAGACCCTGGCGCTGGCCGAGGGCGGCGCGCCGCTTGTGATGACGCCGGGGCTGGATTTCGGCGGCGCCAGCCAGCGCCATCCCGGCCTGGCGGCAGGCATGACGGCGCATCCCAAGGTCGACCCCCGGACGGGGGAATTGATGAGCTTCCGGTCCCATTGGGAACAGCCGTGGCTGCGCTACGGCGTGGCGGGCCCGGACGGCCAGCCCCTGGTGGACCAGCTGATCGAGGTGCCGGGGCCGTCGATGATGCACGACATGGCGATCACGGCGCGCTACAGCATCCTGCTGGACCTGAACGTGGCGTACGACTTTTCCCTGCTGCAACGCGGCTACCGCATGCCGCTGCGCTGGCATGACGAACGCCTGTCGCGGCTGGGCGTGATCCCGCGCCACGGCGGGCCGGTGCGCTGGTTCGAGGTGGCGCCGTGTTTCATCCTGCACGGGGTGAATGCGTACGAGGCGGATGACACGACGGTGGTGCTGGACGTGGTGCGCTATCCGGAGTACCTGCGGCTGTCGGGCAGCGGTGCGGATTTTGAAGAGAACCCGCTGGGCGTGCTGTGGCGCTACGAGATCGATCTGGCGCGCGGCACGGTCAGCGAGCGTGCACTGGACGAGGCGGGCATCGAGCTGCCGCGCATCAACGAGGGCAGGACGGGGCGACCCTACCGCTACGTCTATGCGGTGCAGCAGCCGAACAACCAGGAAATGCGCGGCGTGGTGCGTTACGACCTGGCGACGGGGGCGACGCAGCAATATCGGGTGGCGCCGGGCGACCAGAACAGCGAACCGGTGTTCGTGCCGCGCCCCGGGGCGCGGGATGAAGACGATGGTTGGGTCTTGGTGTGCGTGTACCGCCAGGCCAGCGATACCAGCGACGTGGTGGTGCTGGACGGGCGCGATCTGCAAGCCGGGCCGCTCGCGACGGTGCGCTTGCCCAGCCGGATTCCTGCCGGGTTCCATGGCGCGTGGTTGCCCAGGGAAACGGCTTAGGACGCTTTCTGGCTGAAGGCAGTGACGCCTGGCTGGGCAAGCGGCCGTCAGGCCAGGCCGCTGCGCTCAGCGGGCCTTGGTCCGGCTGGTCTTCTTGGCGGCGCGCGGCGCGTCTTTGGCGGGCGCCGGCACGGCCGCGGCCGTGACCTGTTCCATCCAGGCCAGGGTCTCGGTGTAGGCCACGAACTGCTGCAGGTAGCCGGGCGACAGCTCGCGCATCAGCGACAGGGCGCGGTGCACCAGCTGGTTCGAATTGAGCGGTCCGGCGTTCTTGTGCACCTGTTCTTGCGACTGGCGCACCTGCCGGTCGGCGCTCAGGCCCGACCAGACTTCGCGAAAGTAATCCAGCGCGGGCAGGTCGGGGTAGGCGTCGCGGCGCGCTTGCGCGGCGGCGGCATCGGGGTCGTCGCCGGCTTCGCCGGGGTAGGCCAGAAAGGCGGCCAGCTCGGCCAGGGGGCCGCGCGGGCGCGGGGTCGCCTGGACTTGAGGGGCGGCCTGAGCTTGCGGGACGGCCTGATTAGGGGCTGCCAGATGTGGGGCAGCCAGATATGGGTCTGCCAGGTGAGGCAGGCGCTCGGCGTAGGCCTGCATCAACTGCGCCAGCCGTTCATCCAGCCGTTGCCGCACGGCGCCGTGCTGGTCGGCCACGCGGCGCGCCAGGGCGTCGATGACGTGGAACGCGATCGGGTCCAGGCGGTCGTCGCCGCGCTCGCGCCAGGCTTGCAGCGTGGCGCAGGCGTCCGGCAGCGTGCCGATGTCGGTGGCCGGGTCTGGCGTCGTCGGGCCCAGGCTGCCGTCACTGCCCACGTGGCGGCTCCTCGCCGTTGGACGGCTTGGGGATGGGGGTGATCTCGACCCGGCGGTTCTTGGCGCGGCCCGCTTCGTCGGCGTTGGACGCCACCGGTTGTTCCGAGCCGAACGCGGCCGCAAACACGGACGCCGACGGCACGCCCTCGTCGATCAGGGCGCGCGTGACGGTCAGCGCGCGCTGGGCCGAGAGGTCCCAGTTGTCGGCGAAACGGCGGTTGCCTTCGCGCACCTGCTGGTCGTCGGTGTAGCCGCTGACCATCAGGATTTCGTTGTTGGCCTTCAGGTAGGCCGACAGCGGCTCGATCAGGCTTTTCAGGACCTCGCGGCCCTCGGGCTGCAATTGGTCGGAATTGAGCGCGAACAGCACGCTGCCGCTGATGCCGATGCGGCCGTTGATGAGCGTCACGCGGCCGGCGGCCAGCGGCGCGGCCAGGGCCTGTTCCAGCGTCTGGCGGCGCTGGGTTTCTTCCTGGCGCTGCTTGACCTCTTGTTCGAGCTGGGTGGACAGCTGGAGCTGCACGGCCACCACGCTGACCAGGATCAGGACGAACGCGCCCAGCAGCACCGACATCAGGTCGCCGAACACGGCCCAGGTCGGCACGGCGGGTTCGACGCCGCCGTCGATGTCTTCGCCCGCGCTCATGCGGCTTCTGCGCCGGCGGCGGCGCGTTGGGTGGCCAGCTGGCGCAGGTTTTCAATGATCTGCTTCTGCGACTGCGTGCTCAGGTCCACGACTTCGCGGGCTTGCGCCACGTAGTAGGCCAGTTGCTCGTCGCCGCGGGCGATGGACTTGTCCAGCGCGGCTTCGATGCGTTGCAGGTGCGCCACCAGCGAATCGTTGGACTCGCCGAAAAGCCGCACGGCGGCGCCGAAGGCATCGCCCAGGCTGGCCACTTCGATGGCGCTGCTGGCCACCTGGTCGGCCACGTCGGTCAGGCGGCCGGCTTCGGCATCGACCTTGTCGGTGAACTGCGCGCCCACGCGGTCCAGCAGGTCGGCGGACGACGACACCAGCGCGTCCACGGCGGTGCGCTGTTCGCTGGAGGCATGGTTGACGGCATCCAGCAGCGTGGCCAGCGTGTCCAGGAGGCGGTTGCGTTCTTCCAGCATGGCGTTGTCGTAGGCCAGGCTGTCCGACAGCTTCTGGCGCAGCTCGCCGATGACCTCGGCGGCGGCGCGCGGGGCTTCCGAGGCGGCTTGCACCAGGTGGCTGATTTCGGCGATGGTGCCGTTGGCGTGGGCTTCGGTCTGGGCGGCGATGCTGTCAGCGGTCTGGGCCAGCGTGGCGCAGATCTCTTGCTGCAGGCTGGCGCTGCGGGCGCCGGCCTGTTCCCATTCCTGCCGCAGGGCGTCGGCCATGGCGCCCAGCTTGTCGGTCCACGCGGCCAGGCGCGCCTGGTCTTGCGAGGCCAGCTCGGCCTGCAGGCCGGCCTGCGATTGGCCCAGCGTCTGCAGCAGCGAGGCCGAGTGCTGTTCGAACGCGGCCGACGCGGTGGTCAGGGCCTGCTGGTTGTCGCTGGCCAGCTTTTCGTTGGTCAGTTCCTGGCGCACCTGGGCCTCGGTCCAGGCGTCGGTCACGCGGGCAGCGGCCGTCTCCAGGCGGGTCGACACGTCTTGCAGCAGGGCGGCCTGGGCCTGGGTCTGCGCGGTCAGGTCCTGTGCGGTCTGGCTCAGCAACTGGCCGAGTTCCTGGTGGCGGGCGGCGGTCTGCGCGCCGGCCTCGCGCCATTCGTGGCCCAGCTTGGCGGCCAGCTCGCCCAGCGAGTCGTTCCAGGCGGCCAGGCGTTGTTCGTCGCGGGCGGCCAGGGCGGCGTGCAGGTCGGCCTGCGACTGGTCCAGCGTGCGCAAGAGCGACGCCGAATGCGCCTCGAAGGCGGCCGCGGCGGTGGCCAGGGCCTGCTGGTTGTCGCTGGCCAGTTTCTCGCTGGTCAGTTCCTGGCGTACCTGCGCGTCGGTCCAGGCTTGGGTCACGCCGCCGGCCGCCGATTCGATGCGCGCGGCCACGGTGTCGAGCAGGGCGGCTTGCGCCTCGCTGCGGGCGGCCAGGTCTTGGGTGGTCTGCGCCAGGGCCTGGCTGATCTCGTGCTGGCGCGCGGCGGCTTGCGTGCCCGCTTCTTCCCATGCGCGGCCCAGCTTGTCGGCCACGGCGCCCAGCGTGCCGGCCCAGGCGGCCAGGCGCTGTTCGTCGCGCGCGGCCAGGGCCGCCTGCAGATCGGTGTGCGACTGATCCAGCGAGCGCAAGAGCGACGCGGAATGCGTTTCGAAGGTGGCGGCGGCAGCGGCCAGGGCCTCGCGGTTGTCGCCGGCCAGCTTGTCGCTGACCTCGGCCTGGCGGGCCAGCGCCTCGTGCCATTGCGCCGACACCTTGCCGGCGGCGGTTTCCAGGCGGGCGGATACGCTGTCCAGCAGGCCGGCCTGGGTGTGCGCGTGGGCGGTCAGGTCCTGGGCGGTGCGGGCCAGCGCCAGGCTGATTTCCTGCTGGCGGTCGGCGGCTTGCGCGCCCGCGGCCTGCCATTCCTGGCGCAGCGTGGCGGACATGGCGCCCAGCGTTTCGGTCCACGCGGCCAGGCGTTGCTGGTCGCGCGAAGCCAGTTCGGATTGCAGGACGGTGTGCGACTGGTTCAGCGTGCGCAGCAGCGACGCCGAATGCTGTTCGAAGCTGGCGGCCGCCGCCGTCAGGGCTTGCAGGTTTTCGCCGGCCAGCTTTTCGCTGGCCTGTTCCTGGCGCGACAGCGCCGTATGCCAGGCCTCGGACATGGTGCCCGACGAGGCTTCCAGGCGCGCGGACACGCCATCGAGCAGGGCGGCCGAACGCTGTTCAAAGGTCTGGGCAAAGCGGTCCAGCGAATTGCGCAGGTCCTGCGCCAGGGTTTCGCTGGCGGCCTGCTGGCCGGCCAGGGCCTGGTTCCAGATGCCCGCGACGTTGGCGGTGGCCGCCTGCAGGCCGGTGGTCAGGCCGTCCAGCTGGCGCTGCACCGCGTCGGTCACCGCGCCATGCAGCGTGGCGGTTTCGCGCGACAGGCCGGCCAGGGTGGCCTGCACGGCAGGCTGCAGCGCCTCGCCAGCCGAGCGGGCGCTTTCGGCCACGCTTTCCTTCATCGACTGTTCCATCACGGCGGCCAGGCGCGCATAGGCGGCTTCGGCCTTGCCCTGGAACGCGTCCTGGCTGGCCAGCTGGCGCTCGTTCAGCGATTGGCTCTGCTGTTCCATGTTGCGCATCATGGCGTCCAGGCGGTCGACCAGCGTGGGCATGGCTTCGGCCTGCCGTTGCAGCACTTCGGCCTGCCGTTGCAGCAGCTTGAAGCTTTCTTCGCGCTGGTGCTGCTGGGTGTAGATGCGCAGCGTGGTGGCGGCCTTGCTGTCGAGCAGTTGCGCGGCCTGGATGCGGTCGCGGCGGCTCAGTGCGGCCAGCAGGCCCAGCATGGCCGAGGTGGCGACGCCCGCGATCGAGGTGCCGAAGGCAAAGCCCAGGCCCTTCACGGGGGCGGCCAGCGACGCGCGGATGGCGGCCAGGTCGGTCGCACTTTCCAGCGCCGTGCCCGTGCCGCGCAGCGTCACCACCATGCCCAGGAAGGTGCCCAGCATGCCCAGCAGTACCAGCAGGCCGACCAGGTACGGCGCCAGCGCCGGGCCGGGCAGGCCCACGCGTTCGCCTTCGATGCGCAGACGAGCGGCGCTGCGCAGGCTGGGGTGCAGGGTGTCGAGCCAGGCGCCCAGGCTGGCGGGCGGCTGCGACAGACCGCTGGCCGCGCGTCTGAGCGATGCCGTGGCCTGCTGGTAGCGCAGCAGTTCAAGCGCGCCGGCCAGGTAGCAGGCACAGATCAGCAGGGTGACCGCCAGCGCCAGGGGATTGGTGCCCGCGTAGCCCGCGCCGATCCAGCCGGCCACGGCCAGGCCGCTGAGGAAAACAACGATATTGATCAGATACTTGGACATAGTGTCCCGGTTAGCTGGCGCGAAGGGCCGCAAGCAGCCCTTCCACCGGTTGTAAACGAACATCCAATTCGGCCAGCAGCACGCTGCGCATGTCTTTGCGGAACGTCTCCAGCCAGGCGCCCGGCGTGGGCGCCGTCAAGGTGGCTTGCGGGGGCGTCCCCGCGGGTCTTGCGTCGCCGCCCGCCGCCGCGGCACCGGCCGGCGAGGCATCGGCCGGCGAGGCGTCCGCTTGCGCGTCGGCCTGGGGGGCGCCTTCGGCATCTGCCTTGGCGTCGCCTTCCGCGTTGTCCTCGACTTCGGCGTTGGCCTCGGCCTCCGCGTCGGCCAACGCCTGCGCCTCGGCTTCGGCCTGCGCCAGGGCCAGCGCCTCGGCCTGCGCCGCGACGTCGTCCAGCGCCGCTTTCTCGGCCAGCCGCAGCCGGTCGAAATGCCCCTGCAACAGCTTTGGAATCGCGCCCAGCAGGGTGCGTTCGCGCGGCAGCAGGGCGCGGTCCATGATGGCATCCACCACCGCCAGCCGCGTCATTTCGGGCGTTTTGGCCGCGACCATGCCGCGCAGGCGGCTGCGCAGGTTACCGATGCTGGTTTCCATCGTGTGCTGCAACGACAGATAGCGCTGACGGAAATTCGCGTAATCGGCGTCATCCGCTTGCAGGGCGGCGGCGGCCTTGGCCGGCATCTGCCCCGGGATCACGCGTTTGGCGGCCGTGGCCGCGGTATCGCTGGCGATGGCATCGGCCAGCGTGGTCCGGACACGCTCGCATTCGCGCTCTTCCTGGCTGCTGAACTGGCGCGCACCGGGCGCGATGGCCGGGGGGCGGTTGTTCAGGGCGGCGGACAGCGCAATCGCGTCGGTCCAGCCGAGCCATTGGCTCAGATGATCCGACAGCGGCTGCCTGGATTCCGGAACGTCGACATCCGTCAGGCGAGTCAGCAAGCGAATGAGCGTCGGGCCGCTTAAACCTGTGCGCTGTGGGGCTTGCAACATACCACCAGAGTCAAAAAGGGGGGAGTTTACACGCTGGCGGGGGCCTTCTGGGGGGTGGAAGGCGGGGTTGCGGTTGCCGCTGCAACAATTTGTCAGTACTGGGGGAATCTGACGGATTCTTGCCCGGCCAGGCGGGGGGGGGCCGGCCGCCGCGCCCGACGGGGTCGTGCCCCATTTATGCCAGCCGGGCAGGCGGCCCGCGGCGCGTTCTCTATATAAGAGAGAGGCGCCGCGCCGTATCGGCGGTGGCCGCTCAGGCCAGGGCGCGCGGCTTGCGCACCGCCCGCAGTTTGCCGCTGGTCGCGCCGCCGCAATAGAACACGTCGCCGCCGTCCGACTCCAGTCCGGATACAACCACGCCCGCCGGCAGCGCCAGGCTTTCCAGGACCTCGCCGCTTTGCGGGTCGACGTGTCTTAACTCGCTGGCGTCGTCTTCCCAGGTGCCGTGCCACAGGCCGCCGTCCACCCAGGTCACGCCCGTCACGTAGCGGTCTGAGGCGATGGTGCGCAGGATGGCGCCGGTGGCCGGGTCCACCTGCAGGATCGTGCGGTCTTTGTAGCGGCCGACCCAGAGCATGCCCTCGGCCCAGGCCATGCCCGAGTTGCCTTCGCCGTGTGGCGCGGCGATGGTGCCCAGGATGCGGCCCGAGGCCGGGTCGATCTTCTGGATGACGTCGCCGGCGATCTGGTACAGGTGTTGGCCATCAAAGGCCGTGCCGGCCTGGGCCGCCACGTCGATGGACTGCACCACGGCGCCGGTGGCCGGGTCCAGGGCGTGCAGTTTCTCGCCGACGGCGATCCACACGCGCTTGCCGTCGTAGGACACGCCGTGCACCTGGCTGACGCCAGGAAAGGGGCCGTATTCACGGAGGATGTCTGCGGGTTTGGATTTCATGTCGATGTCCTGTTCAAGAGGTTGACGTGTCCATCCTAGGCATTCGGCGGCGGCAGCGGGAGTAACAATGTGGTCGCGAAACCGGGCAAGGGCGGCGTCATCCAGCGCCGCGCCCGGCCTCGGCCGAACGACTGGGCACGGCCGGCATCGGCCAGGGCATCCAGCGCGCGCTGCACATGGCGCTGGCTGAGATCCAGCGCCAGCGCCAGGGCCGAGCTGGACCAGGCCTGGCCGTCGCCCAACAGCGCCAGCACGGCAGCGTGCTTGTCCTGCACGGGGGGTGTCAGGACGGCAACCTGCTGCCCCGGCGGCGGCGTCAGCGCGAACCCGCCGCGAGTGGCGTGCAGTGTCGCCAAGGGGCCGAGCGCGGCGCGCAGGCGGCCGATCTCGACCCGCAGGCGGGCCCGGTGGGTTTCGTCCGGGCGACGGGTGCGAAAGGCCTGTTCGATCAGCACGTCGCGGGGCGCGTCGGCGGGCCAGGCGTCGGCCAGTATCCGGGCCAGGGTGAAGAGAACGGGGCGGGTGGCCAGCGCCACCGTGCGGCCCGCGCCGTGCAGCGCGTAGCGGCAGGCGTCGATGACCAATGTGTTCGAGGCGAGCAGCGCCTGGACGTCAGCCAGGCGCTGCGGGCGGGGGGCAGGGGCGGCCGTCAATATCGCGGCCGCCGCATCCAGCAGACGCTGGGCGTCGCGCACTTCGGCCTGCAAGGCGGGGATGCCCGCGTCCTGCGCAGCCTGGGCGGCGCGGGCCAGGGCCGCCTGGGCCGCGTCGGCGCGCAGCCGCCGCATGGCGATGCCGGCCACCACCAGTTCATGCACGGTGCGCAAGGCTGGCGGGAACGCGGCCGGGTCCAGCGTCGCCAGCGTCTGCTCGGCCTGGTCCAGGCGGCCGATCAACAGCAGGCGCCGGCCGGTCAGGTACTGGGCATAGGCCGCATTGCGCGTATCGCCGTGGCGTTCCAACACCTGTCGGGCCGCGTCCAGGGATTGCGTGGGCCAGGCCAGGTCGCGCGAGGCCAGCGCAATCTCGGCCTCGGCCACGACGCAGCGGGCGCGCGCCACGGGCGCCTGCGCGCCAAACTTGCGCGCCGCCTGCCGCACCAGCGAACGGGCACGCTCAAAGTCGCCCAGTTGTGCCAATGCAATGCCGCGCAGCGCCAGGGCCGGCGCATCGTCGCGCAAGGCCACGCGGCCCAGGGCGCCCAGCGGGTCGCCCGCAGCCAACGCATGTGCCGCGGCGGTGATCAGCAAGTCCATGGGGCGTCGGTCGTGGCGTTGTCGTGCGGGGGCTGCATGGCGGGTCGAAGACGTCAATCTACACCGTCACGGACAAACTGGGTCTGCGGCGTTCCGTACTCACGGATGAGTGGACTGCGTCCGACTTCTGCAATCACGGGCCAGCGTCGGCCAAAAATCAGAATCTTCCAATGTTCTGTCTGATTCGGATTGCGTAGCGTAAGCGGGCAATTTCCGGATCGGTGCTTTTGGCTTTGTCGATAGTCCGCGGGGTTTGGGCGGGCTGAAGGTCGGCTGTCGTGGCAACGGTTGTGGTTTCACCCCCTTTGCCGAGTCTTGCCTGATATGTCGACGTTACGCCGCACGATTGCCTGCTTGCTGGTCTTTGCGCAGCTCTGGACGCCCGTCCTGGCGCAGACCTTGCCGATTTCGGTAGACCAGAGCGTCGGCGGGCAGAAGCCCGTGGTGGGCGTGGCCAACGGTGTGCCGGTGGTCAACATCGCACCGCCTTCGGCTGGTGGGGTGTCCAACAACCACTACACGCAGTTCAACGTCGGCCCGTCCGGTGTGGTGCTGAACAACAGCGGCGCGGCCAGCCAGACGCAGGTGGCGGGGCAAGTGGCCGGCAACCCCATGCTGGGCAACCAGCGCGCCACCACCATCCTGAACCAGGTCACGGCGCCTAATCCCTCGCAGTTGCGCGGCATGCTGGAAGTGGCCGGCAATCGGGCGAACGTCATTGTTGCCAACCCGGCTGGTATTACCTGCAACGGCTGCGGCTTTCTGAACGCCAATCGCGCCACGCTGACTTCCGGCAAGCCGGTCGTGGGGCCGGATGGTTCGCTGGGCTTTGATATCGCCAGTGGGCGTTTGGCCATCGAAGGCGCGGGTCTGTACGGCGCCAACCTGAGCCAACTGGATCTGCTGGCGCGCACGCTGGAACTGAACGCCCAGGTGTGGGCGGATCGCTTGAACGTGGTGGCGGGACCCGCCCGGGTGGGCTACGACGGTATCGACGTCTCGGCCCTGACCGGCGCCGGTGCTACGACTGGCGTATCCATCGACGTGGCCGCCTTGGGTGGCATGTACGCCAACAGCATCCGGCTCATCGGCACCGAGGCTGGTGTGGGCGTGAACATCGGCGGCAACCTTGCTGCGCTGACCGGCACGCTGACTGTCAGCGCCAATGGCGACGTCAAGATTCTGCCGTCCGGCCGCATGCAGGCCGCCACCGATCTGTCGGTGCAGGGCGGGCGCGATATCGTCAACGAGGGCACAGTCACGGCGGGCGGCGCGCTGGCGCTCAATGCGCCTGGCATGGTGTCCAATGCCGGCGCGATGTCCTCGGCGGGCAACGCCAGTGTCGTGGCACGGCAACTGGATAACCTCGGTGCCTTCACCGCGGGCCTGCAGGCCGATGGCTCCATTAGCCCCTTGGGCGCGCTGAGCGTGCAGGTCAATAGCCTGCAGAACGCGGGCACGCTGATGGCCGGCGGCAACGCTACGGTCACGGCCGATGCGCTGGGTCTGTCGGGCGGAAAATTCGTCGCGGGCGGTGCACTGACGTTGGATGCCAATGGGGCAATCACCAATCGCGCCGGTTCCGTGTACGGCGGCTCGGTGTTGCTGCGCGCGTCCAGCCTGGACAACACGGGTGGCAAGCTCACCAGCGGGGCAGGGCTGACCGCCAACGTCGCAGGCGCGGTCGACAACACCGCCGGCACCCTGGCGGGCGCCGGCGCGGTGGCCATCACCGGTCAATCCATCATCAACGCCGCAGGCGGCGTCGTCTCGGGCGACAGCGTCGCGCTGCGCGGACCGGCCGGCATCAACAACCAGGGAGGTTCCGTCCAAGCCAACGGCGCGCTGCGCGTGGAAACGGCCGGCGCCGTGAACAACCAGGGCGGCAAGCTCTTGGGCGGCACGGCCGATATCCAGGCGGTCAGCCTGGACAACCGCAACGGCGTTGCGCAGGCGGACGGCAAGCTCACCATCGCCAATACCGGCGCTTTGCAGAACCAGGGCGGTGGCCTCTTTGGCGGCTCAGCGGACATCAAGGCAGCCAGCCTGTCCAACACCGACGGCAAGGTCGTCAGCGGCGGCGCACTGGACGTCAGCACCACCGGCAACCTGGACAACACTGGCGGTACCGTTGCCGCCCAAGGGCAAGCCACGCTGAACGCGCAAACCCTGTCCAACACCCGCGGCCTCATTGCCGCAGGCAACCTGACACTCAATACACAAGGCCTGCTCGACAACCGCGCCGGCTTGATCCAGGCCGACAACCTCGTGGCCCTGAAGGCCGGCAGCCTGAACAACCGCGACACGCTCGCCAATGGTCTGGCGGGTGCGGGGGCCGCAATGTCGGCCAACGTGGAATCGTGGGCCCAGGCAGGAACGCCGACCCCATCAGGGACTTCTGCCGAAGCAGCTGCTATGCCTACTTCGACGAGCGCCTTGGGCGTGATGGGCAAGCAGGTCACGGTCAATGCCGAGGCCATCGATAACCAATCCGGCCGTATCGGCGCGGGCCAGGACCTGAGCGTTGCCACCAGCACACTCGACAACACGTCAGGCAACGTCTCATCCGACGCCAACGCCAAGCTCGCGGTCAACAGCCTAACCAACCGCAGCGGCGCGGTGACGGCCGGCAGTTCCCTGGAACTGACCACCGACACCCTGGACAACGACGGCAAGCTCCACGCCGGCCAGGACCTGACGATCACCGCCAACACCCTGACCAACCGCGCCACCGGCGAACTGATCGGCCTGCGCAACAACACCCTGGTCATCGGCGGCCTGCTGGCCAACGCCGGCCTCATCGATGGCGGCTACACCCGCATCACTGCTGGCAGCCTCACCAACACCGGCCGCATTTACGGCGACCGCATCGGCATCCAGACGCCGACGCTCATCAACGAACCCAATGCCGTCATTGCGTCGCGTGGTGACCTGGACCTGGGCGTCGGCACGCTCGCCAACCGTGAACACGCCTTGATCTATGCCGGCGCAGACCTGCGCGTGGGCGGTGCCCTGGACGTCTCCGGAAAGGCCACTGGCCAAGCGGCGTTGCTATCCAACGAATCGGCCACCATCGAAGCCGAACGCAACGCCGACATTGCGGCGGCCAGCATCCAGAATCTGAACACCCATTTCACCAGCAGCATCGTTCAAACCAAGAGCGAAGAGAAATGGTTCTACCGCTTGAACGGCTCCACGGAGATCATCGACGGCGAGGGCATGTGGTTCTGCAACACCGTCAAATCCATTTGCGGACGCAGCCCCAGATGGATGGGTCAGTACGACGAACGGCGCCTGTTGCTGCCGTCGACCCGCTATCCGGAAAGCCAGTACGGCCCGCCCTTTGACTACAGCAGCATTCAGGAAGACCAGCAAGGCCGTGCCGGCGTCAGCGCACCGATCGGGCTGGCGTATATCCCGGAAGATCCGTCGTGCGGCGGAGGGGATGCTGGGGCTTGCGGTGTCAATCCCGCCCAATTTTTCTACAAACCCGACGCCAAGATCTGGTCGGTCTTCGAGGTCGAGCGCCCCACCGGCATCAGGAAACCACCGTCACCGGATGACTGCGGCTTTCGCTGCCCTGCGGACCTGGCCCAGCAACAGGCCACCTACGAGCGCGACCTGCAGCTCTACGACACGTTGAACGAGAAGATCCGCGACTTCAACGCCGACTTCCGCAACAACCGCATGATCAAGGACTTCACTTATTACGAAGTCACGCAGATCACAACCGAAACCGGTGTCACGCAGAGCGATCCGGGCAAGATCATCGTGGGCGGCAATGCGCGGCTGGTCGGCAACGTCCAGAACGACAAGAGCCAGATCATCGCGGGCGGGGCCCTGAATGCCGAAGGCGGCACGTTGACCAACCTGGGCGCAGAGGGTTCTCGCACTGTCCAGCGCTCGGGAACGATGGTCTATACCTACGAAAAGCGGGACTCGCGTCGCTATGACCGCTCGCCCTATGGCGTCACCGTCTCGGTGGAGAAAATCGATGCCGGTCTGGGAGTGACGCAGCAGAACACCGGTATTTCCCCAGGGGGTGTCGCGCCTGGCGCCAGCGCGATTGCCGCGGCCTTGCCGCCGGCGACGGTCACGCGCGTGTCGCTGCCGGGCAATCTCGCGGTCGCCGTGGTGACATTGCCGCCCGTCATTCCCACCAGCGCGCTGTACCGCGTCATGCAGGCGCCAGACGCCCCGTACCTGATCGCAACCGACCGCCAGTTCCTGGGCTCGCGCACCGTCACGTCCAGTGATTTCCTGCTTCGCCAACTGAACCGCAATGGCACCTATGTCCTCAAGCGCCTGGGCGATGGCTTCTACGAACAGAAGCTGGTGGCCGAGCAGGTCATGCTGGCCACGGGCCAGCGCTACGTGGGTGACTACACCGACAACGAAACGCAATACAAAGCCTTGCTCGCCGCGGGCGCCGACTTCGCCGGTCGCTTCGGCCTGACCGTCGGCACCGCGTTGTCAGAAGACCAGATGCGGCATCTGACCGGCGACATTGTCTGGCTGGTCGAGCAGACCGTCACGCTGCCCGACGGCAGCCAGCAAAAGGTATGGGCACCGCAGGTGTACCTGGCAGTCAGGCCCGGCGACCTGCGTGGCGACGGCACGTTGATCGCAGGCGGCAGTGTCCACATCGACATGGGCGGCGATGTCGCCAACAGCGGCACCCTGGGCGCGCGCAACGCCCTGGTGGTCACGGGACAAAGCCTGCGCAACAACGTAGGAACGATTCAGGGCAAGGCCGTCAACCTGAACGCCTGGCAGGATATCGACAACATCGCCGGATTGCTCAAGGGCGACAGCGTCACCCTGTCCGCCTTACGCGACATCAACCTGACCACCACCGCGAGCAGCGCCAGCGGCGCGCGCACCCGTACGACCTTCATCGACGGCGTGTCACGCATCGATGCGGGCAAGCTCGATGCCTTTGCCGGGCGCGATGTGAACGCCACGGCCGCGGCGATCAGCGCAACGTCCGACGCCGCGATCAAGGCAGGCAGGAACATCAATCTGACCACTGTGACGCAGTCTTATGCGGACTCCGTCCACTGGAAAAGCAAGAACCGGGCCGATCTGTCCTTGAGCCAGGAAGTGGGCACGTCCTTGTCGGCGGGCGGCAGCTTGCAGTTGGTGGCCGCGCAAGACGTCAATGCGCGCGCTGCCCAGGTGTTCGCCGACAAGAACCTGACCCTGTTGGCCGGGCACGACGTCAACCTGACGGCCGGCGTGGCATCGGGTTCGGTGCGTGACGAGCACTACCAGAAGGTCAAGGGTTTCCTGTCCAGCCGCTCGACTCACACCATCGACAGCAGCGCCTACAGCACCGCCCAAGGCACCCAGTTGTCCGGTGAAAGCGTCCTGGTTAGCGGCGGGCGCGACATCCGCATGACGGGTGCGCAGGTCCTGGCTTCCAAAGACATCGTGCTGGACGCCGCACGCGACCTGGCCGTGCAGGCCGGCGTGA
>NZ_JCBANA010000057.1:0-45539 GCF_059760725.1 Achromobacter sp. 1014246743 | reverse complement strand
ATGAACCAGTTCGCCATCATCTATGCCGAACGCTTCACTGACCCGTATCGCTGAGATAGCATCGATAGGCCTGACCAAACCTCGGTCAGGCATTTACTGCCTTAAACACAAAAATACTGACAGTCCCACTAAGCCACGTCACCAGGAACCTGTCGCCCCCGTCATCTAACGGCGCGGATGCGCGGGAATCCAACAAAACCTCCAGCGCCTGATGGGCGGCGCGCGAGACGGCCAGCATGCGCAAGCCAGCGCCACCACGCGCCGCCCATCACCGCCCCTCCCCCTTGACTGCGGACCCACTAGAAAACCAGTCCGCATCAGCGCGAAGCGCCCCCGCACCGCAATCAACAACACAAATGCCAAACGTGGCCGCCCGCGCGGCCGCGGCTTGGCGACCCTGTAGATCTCATGCCCTGACCACAGGTCTAACAGCGCGACGACCCGAGACGCGCGTAGCCCCTCGTGGCGGCGGCGTGCGGGGCGACCTACGAAGAAAACCCCGCCCCAGCAACCAAATGACACCGCACCTCCCTCCCCCCAACCAAAGCCACCTCAGGCACCACACTCCGGCACCGCTCCTGCACCATCCCGCATCGAGTATGAAACGTGCACCCCGCCGGCGGCATGATCGGATTCGGCACCTCGCCTCCCATCGGCTCCCGATCCCGTCTCGGATCATCCAGATCCGGAATCGTATCCAGCAGCATCCTCGTATACGGATGCCTGGGCGACTCGAATAGTTCGTCGGCCGCCGCCTGCTCCACGATTCTCCCCAGGTACATCACCGCTACCCGATCCGACACGTGGCGCACCACCGACAGGTTGTGGCTGATGAACACGTACGTCAGGCCGAACTCTTTTTGCAGGTCGCCCATCAGGTTCAGGATCTGCGCCTGCACCGACACGTCCAGTGCCGATGTCGGCTCGTCGCACACCAGGAATTCCGCTTCCGTTGCCAGCGCCCGCGCAATCGAAATGCGTTGGCGTTGGCCGCCCGAAAACTCGTGCGGAAAACGGCTGGCGTCGCTGGCCGACAGGCCGACCAGTTCCAGCAACTCGTCCACGCGGCGGCGCGTGTCGGCCGGGCTGGCCCGCAGGCCCAGCGTGATGATCGGTTCCGCCACGATGTTGCCCACGCGCCAGCGCGGATTCAGGCTGGCGTAGGGGTCCTGGAAAATCATCTGTGGATGCAGCGTGCCGCCCTTGCGGTTGCGGCCGTAGCGCAGCGTGCCGCGGGTCGGCGCCACCAGCCCCACCAGCAGCTTGGCCAGCGTCGACTTGCCGCAGCCCGACTCGCCCACGATGCTCAGCGTGCTGCCGCGTGGCACCGCCAGCGACACGCCGTCCACCGCCTTCAGCGTTTGTTCGGGTTGGCGCGACAGCGTGCGTTCCAGCCAGGGCGGCGACACATCGAACCAGCAGGCCAGGTCGTCGGCCCGCAACAGGAAATCCTGGTCATGCGGCATGGGCGACGCCTCCTTGGTGCAGCCAGCAGGCGCTGACCGTGGCGCCTGACGGCGACGCCGCCAGCGCAGGACGGGCATGGCCGCAGCGCGGCCCGGCCAGGGCGCAGCGCGGGTGGAACGCGCAGCCGTCCGGCATCGCGTGCAGCCGCGGCATCGCGCCATCGATCTGGTTCAGGCGGGCCGCGCGGTGGCGCAGGCCCGGAATCGCATTCATCAGGCCCTGGGTGTACGGATGGCCCGGACGTCGCAGCACCTCGAGCACCGGCCCGATCTCGACGATGCGGCCCGCATACATCACCGCCACCCGGTCCGCCGTTTCCGCGATCACGCCCATGTCGTGCGTCACCAGCAGCACCGACGTGCCCTGCTCGCGGCACAGGCGGCGCAACAGCGCCGTGATCTGCGCCTGCACCGACACGTCCAGCGCCGTCGTCGGCTCGTCGGCGATGATCAGCCGCGGCCGGGCCGCCAGCGCCAGGGCAATCACCACCCGCTGGCGCATGCCGCCGGAAAACTGGTGCGGATAATGGTCGATGCGGCGATCGGCGGCCGGAATGCCCACCGCCACCAGCAGTTCCAGCGCCCGCTGGCGGGCTGCCGCGGGCGCCCCCCTGTCGTGATGGCGGATGGTTTCGATCAGTTGGTCGCCCACCGTGAACAGCGGATGCAGGCTGGTCAGCGGGTCCTGGAAGATCGCGCCGATTTCCTTGCCGCGCAGTTGCTGGCGAGCCTTGGGCGGCAGATTGTCGATGCGCCGGCCGGCCAGGTGGATTTCGCCGCCGCCCAGGCGCCCCGGCGGCTCCAGCAGGCCGATCACCGCCATGCCGGTCAGCGACTTGCCTGCGCCGGATTCGCCCACCATGCCCAGGATTTCGCCCGGAGCAATATCGAACGAGATGTCGCGCGTGGCCACCAGCGTGCCATGGCGCGTGGGAAACTCCACCGACAGGCCGCGCACCGACAGCGTCGGGGCGGCGGGACTGGAAACGGTCGTCATGACGGGCTCCTTGGGGGCCGCGGGTAGCTGGATGAAAAGATCTCGTCGACCGCCGGATGGCCCCAGGTGCGGTCGGGATAGCGCGCCACCAGGCCGTCGAACTGTGCCTGAGCCTGCGCTTGCGCCTGGGCGGCGTCAAAGCCGGGGATGCGCCCGTCGACCATCACGAAGCGACCGTCGATGACCACCTGCGACACATCGCGGCCGCTGCCGCCCACCATCAGCGTCTGGATCGGGTCGATCAACTGGCCGTTGCGGTCGTGGGAAAAATCGAACACCACGATGTCGGCCTTGGCGCCCGGCGCCAGGCGGCCCAGGTCGGGCCGGCCCAGCGCATCGGCGCCGCCCACCGTGGCGGCGTCGTAATAGTCTTCCGAGCGGACCGCCTCGGTGGACTGGTCAATGACCCGGCACAGCATCATGCCCACCTGCATGTTCAGCACCATGTCCGGCGGCCAGGTATCGGTGCCCATGCCGATGTTGATGCCTTGCTTGCGGTAGCGGGCAAACGATTCCAGCGTGGCGCCGTGGCGCGCCGACACCAGCGGGCAATGCACGATGCTGGCGCCCGCGTCGCGCAGGATGTCCAGGTCGCGCCCTGGCCGGTCGATATGGCGCGAGCCGGACACATAGGTGCCATGCGGCAGCAGCGCCCGCGCGGACAGGAAGCCCAGGCTTTGCAGCCATTCGGGCGGACTCATGCCGTGCTGTTGCAGCACCAGGTCGTATTCCAGTCGCGACTGGCAGCAGTGCAGGCGGATCGGGATATCGCGCTCGCGCGCGGCCGTCGCCGAAGCGCGCAACAGGTCGGGCGTACAGGTTTCGATGCGGTCGGGCGACAGCATGGCGCGCACCCGGCCGCCGTGCAGGCCTTCGACCTCGTCGCAGAACGCCACGGCCTGCGCCAACCCGGCCATGCCGCGCGCCTCGTCGTAATGGCAGCGGATGGCGCCCTGCCCGTCCACATAGGTATGGCCGCTGCGGTAGGCCGGCCCCAGGTAGACCCGCAGCCCCAGGTCGCCGGCCGCTTGCGCCGCCGACAGGAATTCGTCGCGGGTCTCGCCCCATACCCGGTAGAACAGCGACGCGATCGGCAACGCGGTCGTGATGCCGTTGCGGATCAGCTGGGCAAAGGCGTAGCGTTTCTGGAATGCCAGTTCGTCGGGGGTGTACATCTCGTACGGCCCCCGCTTCATGTAGGTCTCGGGCCAGATGCGGCCGCGGCGCCAGGCCGGCGAATTGTCGAACCCCAGGATGGTGGTGTCCAGGTCCGACAGGGCGTCCAGGTCGACGAAGCCCGGCCCGATCAGCGCGCGGCCGTAATCGAAGCGGCGCGCGGCCACGCCGGGGTAGCGGTGGCCCACATAGACGATGCGGTCACCCTGGAACACGACTTCGCCGTTCTCGTACAGGCAGTGGCGGCCGTTCTCGTGGCCCACGACCCAACGGGCTGTCAGCAGCGTGGCGTCGTCGCGGGCGGCCATCAGGGCGCCTCCACCAGGGCGCGGCCGTCGCGCGCCACCACCTGGCCGCGCTTGACCACCAGCTTGCGCACCGGGCGCGACACGATGGCTTCGGCCACCGTTTCGGCGTCGACCAGCACGAAGTCGGCGTGGCAACCCGGCGCCAGGCCGTAGTCGGCCAGGTCCATGACGCGGGCGTTGCCGTACGTGGCCACGTGCAGGGCCAGCGCCAGTTCGTCGTCGCGCCGGAAATTGTTGCGCAGGCCCACCAGCATGGTGCGTTCCAGCATGTCGGGCTTGCCGTAGGGGCCCCAGGTGTCGCGCATGCCGTCGTTGCCGGTACAGACCACCACGCCCGCCGCATGCAGCCGCGCCACGTTCGGCACCGGCCGCGAGGCCGACCCCGTGGTCATGATGTGCACGCCGGCTTCCAGCAGGCCGTCGACCAGCCCTTGCACGGCCTGCGCATCGGGCATGCCCAGGCAGAACGAATGCGACAGCGTCACCTTGCCCTGCATGCCCAGCGCCAGCACCCGGTCGATGGTCATCTGCATCGAGAACGCGCCCAGCTCGCCGGCTTCGTGCAGGTGGATGTCGATGGGCTTGCCGTGCTTGTCGGCCAGGGCGAAGATGGCGTCCAGGTGGCCCTTCGGGTCGCGGTCCATGCCGGCCGGGTCCAGCCCGCCCACCACGTCTGCCCCCATGCGCAGGGCCTGGTCCATCAGTTCCAGCGTGCCCGGACGGATCAGCAGGCCGCTTTGCGGAAAGGCCACGATCTGCACGTCGATCTGGTCGCGGTACTGGTCGCGGGCCCGCATCACGCCTTCGATGGCGGCCACGCCGATGTCGGTATCCACGTCGACGTGGCTGCGGATGTGGCTGGTGCCGTCGGCCACCGACATCACCAGCTGGCGTGCCGATTGACGGTAGGGGTCGATGCCAAGGCGGCGCTTTTCCAGGCGCTCGTTCTCGATTTTGTCGATCAGGCGCGGGCCCACCTCGTTGCGGTACCAAGGCATGCCGTACATTGTCTTGTCCAGGTGGGCATGCGCGTCGATCAGGCCCGGCAGCATGATGGCGCCGCCGCCATATACCCGCGGCACGCTGTCGGGCACCGGACCGTCGACGGCCGCGAAGCGCCCGTCGCGCACCAGCACCGAGGCGATCTCGCCGCCCGCCGGGCGGACGTGGGTATAGAGAGTTGCGTTGTCCATGGTTCTACATTGGTCTCCGTACGGTGCCGCGCTCAGCGCAGGCGGGGATTCAGGGCATCGCGCAGCCAGTCGCCCAGCAGGTTCACGACCAGCACGATCAGGCTCAGGTACAGCGCGGGAAACACCACCACCCACCATTGACCCGAAAACAGGAACTGGTTGCCCAGCCGGATCAGGGTGCCCAGCGACGGCTCGGTCGGCGGCATGCCCACGCCCAGAAAGCTCAGGGTCGCCTCGATCAGGATCGCCAGGCCCAGGTTCAGGGTGGCCGTCACCATCACCGGCGTCAGCGTGTTGGGCAGGATGTGCGTCAGCATGATGCGCAGCGAACTGACGCGGATCAGCCGGGCCGCCTGCACGTATTCCTTGCCGCGCTCGACCAGCGCCGAGGCGCGTACGGTGCGGGCGTACTGCACCCAGTTGGTCATCGAGATCGCCAGGATGAGAATCACCGACGACAGGGTTTCGCGCATGCCGGGCGGCAGCAACTGCCGGAACACCGCGGTGACCAGGATGGCGACGAGAATGGTGGGGATGCTGAGCAGCGTGTCGCCCAGCCGCATCAACGCGTTGTCGACCCAGCCGCCGAAATACCCGGCCGCCAGGCCCACCAGCAGGCCGATCGCCAGCGACAGCACCACGGTGGCCAGCCCGATCACCAGCGACATGCGCGAGCCGTACAGAATGGCGGACCAGACATCGCGCCCCTGGGTGTCGGTGCCCAAAAGAAACTGGGCCTCGCCCCCGGCCACCCAGCGCGGCGGCAGTTCGGCGTTCAGCAAATCAAGCTGTGCCAGGTCGTAGGGGTTCTGCGGCGCGATCAGCGGGGCAAACACGGCCAGCAGCACAACCGCCAGCAGCACGATGCCCGCGCCCATCGCCACGTAGTCCTGCCGCAGGCTCCACCACAGGTCGCTTTGGCGCATCCGCGCCAGCCTGCCCCGGCCCTGGCCGGAAAACGGTTTAGTGAGCATTGGCGCCTCCTTTGACGTGCTGGCTGCGCAGGCGCGGATCGACCACGCCGTACATCATGTCCACCAGCGTGTTCAGCGCCACGAAGATGAAGGACACGATCACCAGGTAGGCGGCCATGACGGGAATATCCACGAACATGACCGATTGGATGAACAGCAAGCCCATGCCAGGCCACTGGAACACGGTCTCGGTGATAAGCGCGAACGCGATCAGGTTGCCGATCTGCATGCCGGTCACGGTAATGACCGGCATCAGGCAGTTGCGCAGCGCCAGCCGGAAATGCACCACCCGGTTCGGCAGGCCGCGGGCGCGGGCGAACTTGATGAATTCGGTGCGCAGCGTTTCCAGCATTTCGGCCCGCACCAGCCGCATGATGAGCGTGATCTGGAACAGCGCCAGCGTGATGGACGGCAGCACCAGCGCGGCGCGGCCCGACGGCGTCAAGAGACCCGTGGTCCAGCCGCCGATCCGCACCGTCTCGCCGCGGCCAAAGCCCGGCAGCCAGCCCAGCTGCACCGAAAACACCAGGATCAGCATGATGCCCACCACGAAACTGGGCAGCGAAATACCCAGGATGGACACGAACTGCAGCGCCTGCGCGACCCGCGACTTGCGGTAGATGGCCGTCAGCACGCCCAGCGGCACCCCCACCAGCAGCGACAGCAGGGTTGCCATCATGACCAGTTCGAAGGTGGCCGGAAAACGCTCGGCCACCAGCGCGAACACATCCTGCTGGTTGCGGTAGGAAATGCCGAACTCGCCGTGCGCGGCGTTGGCCACGAAGTGCACGAACTGCATGCCCACCGAGGCATTGAGCCCCAGGCGCTCGCGCAGCTCGTCGCGCTGCGTCTGCGAGGCCTGCTCGTTGAGCATCATGTCGACGGGATCGCCGACGAAACGGAAAATCACGAACGCCATCAACGCCACCGCCAGCATCACGCCGACTGCGTTGACGACCCGCCTCACTATGAACGCCAGCATGTGCGCCCCCTGTCAGCCCTGGTTACGAACGCCGGCATTGACGCCCCCTGATCCGCTCTCGCAAGGCTGGCCGCCAGAGCGGCCAGCCCGCCATCACTTCATGTGCACCGTCCACAGGCGCGCCTTGTTGTCGGGCATCTGCAGCACGTCGCCCACATTGGCGCCCACGGCCCAGGCCATGGGCTGCTGGTGCAGCGGCAGGAAGCGCACGTCGTCGTGCAGGGTCTGCAGAATGTCGGCCATCATCTGCACTCGCTTGGGCCGGTCCATTTCGGCGGCCGCGGCGTCAATGCGCGCATCCAGCGCCGCGTCGCCCCACTGCCCCCAGTTGAAGACACCGGCCGGGCCGCTGCGGCTGTGCATCACCTGCAACAGGATCGACAGCGCGTCGATCTGCGGTTCGTTGGCCCAGCCGTGGATGGTGATGTCGAACTCGCCGCGCGAGCGCTTGGGGTTCTGCAGCGACCGCGGCCCGCTGGCCAGCGAGGCCTTCACGCCGATCCGCGCCCACATCGAGGCGGCGGCCTGGCACAGCTCTTCTTCGTTGACGAACATATCGTTCGAGCACAGCAGCGACAGCGAGAAACCGTCGGGGTAGCCGGCCTCGGCCAACAGCTGCTTGGCGCGGACGGCATCGAACGGCAGGCGCGCTTCCTGTTTGGCCTCGTAACCCGGGATCGACGGCGCCACCAGCGCGCCGGTGGTGCGCGACAGGCCGCGCATCACCCGCTTTTGCAGCAGGTCGGGCGACAGCGCCATGTACAGCGCCTGGCGCACCCGCAGGTCTTTCAGCGGGTTCTTGTCGGTAATGTTGGACCCCACCAGCTTGTCGCCCAGGTTCAAGCCGAAATAGAGGGTGCGCAGCTCGGTCGCGGCCAGCACCTTGACGTTGGGCGCGGCGCGCAGGCGGTCCAGGTCCTGCAGCGGGGCGTTTTCAGTGAAGTTGATGTCGCCCGACAGCAACGCCGCGACCCGGGTGGGCGCCGAGGCGATCGGCGTGAACTCGATGCGGTCCAGATTGTGGCGCGGTTTGTCCCACCAGGCCGGGTTCACCACCAGCACGGTGCGGGTGTCGGGCCGGTACGACTCGACCTTGAACGGGCCGGTGCCATTGGCGTTGTGGGTCGCGTAGCCTTCGATCTTCTTGGCCGCGTCGGTGGGTTTCAGGCTGTTGTTGTCGACCAGCCATTGGCGGTTGAAGATGAAGATATTGGTCAGGTCATTGAGCATCAGCGGGTAAGGATGCGTCATTTCGATGTCGACCGTGTAGTCGTCGACCTTGCGTACGGCCTTGAACGCCGGCAGGTTGCCCTTGAGCGGCGAGGCGTCGTCGGACACCCGGGTCATCGAGGCCACGACGTCGTCGGCCGAGAACGGCGCGCCGTTATGGAACGTCACGCCGCGGCGCAGGTGAAAGCGCAGCACGGTGGGCGACGACGATTCCCAGGACTCGGCCAGCGCGGGCGTGACGTTGAACTTGTCGTCGTAGCGGATCAGCGCCTCGTAGACGTGGTTCAGGAAGGCCAGGTTGAACGTGCTGCCGTAGGAATATGGATCCAGGGAATCCAGGTCGCGGGCGGCGCCCCACTTCAAGGTGTTGGCGGCGGATGCGCCCGTGATGGCCGATAGCGCGATCACGGCCCCGGCGGTCCACTTCAGCAGCGTCTTCATGGCGGAAATTCTCCCTTGCGTATTTGGGTATGGGGACTTCTAGGCTTGCGGATGGGTTGCGGCAGGGGCGGCCTTAGCCGCCCGTGGCCTGGCGCTGGGCGCGGTCCAGCGTGGCCAGCGCCATCACCTGCGCCAGGGCGGCGCGGTAGGAATCGATGACGGGAACGGAAGGCAGGCGCGGCAGGCTGGGCAGAAAGCCGGCCAGCGCGGCGCCGGCCACGATGACCACGTCGGCCCCCAGGGCCACGGCGTCGTCCAGCGCCTGGCCGACGGCGGCAATGGTGTCGGGCGAACGGGTGACGTAATCCAGCGCATTGCCCGGCAAGGCCAGCACGCCGGCGCAGCGGGATTCCACGCCCAGTTGTCGGATCTGCTCGCGCAGCATGCCGGGCCACAGGCGGCCCACGGTGACGATGGCGTAGCGGTCGCCGCGCTGCATCGCCGTCATGATGGCGGCTTCGGCCATGCCGGCCACGGGCACGCGCAGGCGTTCGCGCACCGCGCCGATCCCAGGCTCGCCGAAACAGGCCAGCAGGCAGGCGTCGAAGGGCGTGCCGGCGGCCTCGGCCAGGGCCGCTTCGCGCTCGACCGTTTCCAGCACGGCGTGCGCGGCCACGGCGGCCTGGGCGCGGCTGGCGATATAGGCCGGGCCGAACGGCGCCGTCACGGCGTGGATGTGCGCCGCGTCCCCGAAAAAGGCGCGCGCCTGTTCGGCCAGGCGGATCGTGAGGTCGTCAGTGGTATTGCCATTGACCACCAACAGGCGGCAAGGCGGGATGGCAAGGCGGGCGGAAAGCTCGGCGACGGGTGCTGCGGACATGAATCAAACCTCTGGTCGTTTTGTATACAAACCTCCATACGTTCAGCCTGACAATTCGCTGATTTTGTATAAATGTTTGTATACGATTTATGACGACAATGTACGCCATTGGTCTGATGCTTCAAGCTATCGCTAACCCTTACCGCCCGATGTAGTATGCTGTTTCACACTTAGAAAGTGCGTGCCGGCGCGGCTTTGCCGCTCGTTATCATCCTCCGGAACACGCACCCCACGGAGAACCCACCACGATGACGTCCCCCCTGCCGCCGGCAGCCGACACGGCCCGGAAAGACGTGAACCGCACGGAAATCGTATACAAAAACTTGCGGCAGGCGATCATCGAACAGGCGCTGCTGCCCGGCGACAAGCTGCCCGAAGACGTCATTGGCGAACGCTTCGGTGTCAGCCGCACCATCGTCCGCGGCGTCCTGACCCGCCTGTTCAGCGAAGGCCTGGTCGACCTGCGCCCCAATCGCGGCGCGGCGGTGGCCCGCCCCAGCCTGGAAGAAGCGCACGACATCTTCGAAGCCCGCCGCTGCCTGGAGCGCGACGTCGCCCGCCGGCTGGTGCTGCACGTCACCGATGCCGGGCTGGCGCGCCTGGAACAGCACGTGGCCCAGGAAGAGGCCGCGCGTTCGCGCAACAGCGTCAACGAATCGATCCGCCTGTCCGGCGAATTCCACATCCTGATGGCCGAGCTCTCGGGAAACGCGGTCTATGCCCGCTACGTCAATGAAATCGTGTCGCGCTGCTCGTTGATCCTGGCGCTTTACGGCCGGCCGCATTCGAGCGAATGCGCGGTCAGCGAGCATCGCGAAATCGTCGCCAGCCTGCGGGCCCGCGACGAAAAGCATGTGCTGCATCTGCTGGAACACCACCTGGAATCCGTCACCGCCCGCGCGCTGCTCAGCCCGGACGGCGCCGGCGTGCGCGATATCCGCAAGATCCTGGACCGATACGGCACGTAGGCGATCACCCGCCCCTGGCTTGCCAGGGGGGCGTACGGGACGCGCCTGAATGAGAAAAGCGCCCGGTCGGGGCGCTTTTGGGTTTTCAGGCGCTAGATTTCGCGCTCTTCCGTCTTGAGGTTGTTATCGCGGGCGAAATCCACCACGAACTTGTACGCCAGCGGCTCGAGGTCGCGCAGGCGCTGGTCGACCACGATGCCGCGCACGCCGTCGATGACGACGGGCAGCACGTAGGGCGAGTAGGTGAGGTGGTTACCGGCACAGCCGGCGGGCCGGAACTGTGCCATTACGCCGGCGAGCCGTTCCGCCCAATCGCTGGGGCGAAAGCGGCTACCGCTTTCGGTAACGCCATGAATTACGAATTGTCTGACGCGAGTTGCCATGGATTCTTCACTACGGGACGCCCTTCACTGAGCCGGATCTTCGGCGTGATCAAACATGCGCCCCGCGCCGCGAATTGTATATGATTGATCCTTTGGGGCGATTCGCCCAGGGAAAAAGCCCAGGAGGAGACCCCCGATGACCTCGCCTCTGGCCAATATCTACGCCCGGCTGCCCGTATCGTTCACCCACGGCCAGGGCGTCTGGCTCTGGGACGCCCAGGGCCGCAAGTACCTCGACGCGCTCGCCGGCATCGGCGTTTCCTGCCTGGGCCATGCCCATCCCCGCCTGGTGGCCGCCATCAGCGAGCAGGCCGCCCGCGTCATCCATACCTCGAATATCTACGAAGTGCCCCAGCAGGCCGAACTGGCTGCCCGCCTGACCGCGCTGTCCGGCATGCGCGAAGTGGCCTTCAACAACAGCGGCTCCGAAGCCAACGAGGCCGCCATCAAGCTGGCGCGCTATTACGCCTACCAGCGCGGCAACCGCCATGCGCACATCATCACCATGGATTCGTCCTGGCACGGGCGCACCCTGGCCACCCTGGCGGCCACCGGCAGCGAAAAGGCGCGCAAAGGCTTCGAGCCCCTGCCCTCGGGCTTCATCCAGGTGCCCTACAACAACGCCGACGCCATCCGCGCCGCCGGAGACGCCGAGCCCCGGGTTGCGGCCGTGCTGCTCGAGGTTTTGCAGGGCGAAGGCGGCATCCGCCCGTCCGACATCGCCTTCCTGCAGGAAGTGCGGCGGCTGTGCACCGAGCGCGGCTGGCTGCTGATGATCGACGAAGTCCAGTCCGGCATCGGCCGCACCGGCAAGTGGTTCGCCCACCAGTGGGCGGACATCGTGCCCGACGTCATGACCCTGGCCAAGGGCCTGGCCGGCGGCGTGCCCATCGGCGCGATGCTGGCCGCCGGCCCCGCGGCGGGCGTGTTCACGCCCGGCAGCCACGGCACCACCTTCGGCGGCGGCCCGCTGGCCTGTGCGGCCGGGCTGGCGGTGCTGGACGCCCTGGCATCCGACAATCTGCTGGAAAACGCCCACCAGGTCGGCAGCCACCTGAAAGACCGGCTCGCCGCCGAACTGGCCGGCACGGCGGGCGTGACTGAGGTGCGCGGCCGCGGCCTGATGCTGGGCATCGAGCTGGCCCGCCCCTGCGGCGTGCTGGCCGCCCGCGCCCTGGAAGCCGGCCTGCTCATCAATGTCACCCGCGAGCGCGTGGTGCGCCTGTTGCCGCCGCTGATCCTGTCCCGCCAGGAAGCCGACCAGATCGTACAGATCCTGGTCCCCCTGATTCGACAGTTTCTGGCCGAACATCCATAATCAACCTCCCGCCCGGGCCACGAGCCCGACCGGGCCCCCAGACTAGCGACATCATCATGACTCCTCCCACGACTCAAAACGGCCCCTTGCGGCACTTTCTGCAGTTCAAGGACTTCTCGTCCGCCGAGATCGCCTACGTGCTGGACCGCGCGCGCCTGATCAAGGAAAAATTCAAACGCTACGAACCCCACATGCCGCTGCACGACCGCACGCTGGCCATGGTGTTCGAAAAGGCCAGCACGCGTACCCGCGTGTCGTTCGAGGCCGGCATGTACCAGATGGGCGGGTCGGTCATCAACCTGACCTCCAACGATTCCCAACTGGGCCGCTCAGAGCCCATCGAAGACACCGCGCGCGTCATTTCGCGCATGGTCGACATCGTCATGATCCGCACGTTCGAGCAGACCCGCATCGAGCGCTTCGCGTCGCATTCGCGCGTGCCGGTCATCAACGGCCTGACCAACGAATTCCACCCCTGCCAGATCCTGGCCGACATCTTCACCTACATCGAGCACCGCGGCCCCATCGCTGGCAAGACGGTCGCCTGGGTGGGCGATGCCAACAACATGGCCTACACCTGGCTGCACGCAGCCGAAATGCTGGGCTTCACGCTGCACGTGTCCACGCCGGCCGGCTACGAACTCGAAGCCGCCCGCATCGGCAACCCGTCCGACAAGGTGCTGCGCCAGTTCAAGGACCCGATGCAGGCCTGCCAGGGCGCACACCTGGTCACGACCGACGTCTGGACCAGCATGGGTTATGAAGCCGAAAACGAAGAGCGACGCGCCGCCTTCGCCGACTGGTGCGTCGACGCCGAAATGATGGCCGCCGCCGACCCCCAAGCCGTGTTCATGCACTGCTTGCCCGCCCACCGCGGCGAGGAAGTCACCGGCGAAGTCATCGACGGCCCGCAAAGCGTGGTCTGGGACGAAGCCGAAAACCGCCTGCACGTGCAGAAGGCGCTGATGGAATTCCTGCTGCTCGGCCAGATCAAGTAAGCGATGCGCGGACAAAAAAAACAGCCTTGAGGGCTGCTTTTTTTTCGTCGTGGCCAGGCCATGACCGATGCCGGGGTCAACCCCTCAAGGCGTCAGGCCCTTTTCCCAGCGCACGATCGCATCCGCCACCGCTTGCGGTTCCTCGGGCACCAGCGCGTGTCCGGCGCCGGGAATCACTACGACCGACACGCGTTCGCCGAACTCGTCGCGGATCTCGTTGCGGGTCGACTCGGGCTTGAACAGGTCAGCGCCCGCCTGCAGGTCCAACAGCGGCTTCTTGCCGCCCGACCACCAGTCGGACTGGCGCGTGGCCTTGCCCGCCAGCCGCTGGCTTTCACTGACCTGGGGGTACCAGCCGTTCAGCCACACGCGGGCGTCGTGGCCCGGCGCGAAAAAGGCGTACTGGATGGATTTCAGGCGCTCGGCATCCGGCAGCGACAGGTCGGCGCTGCGGTCCACGTGTTCACTCAGGCCTGCCGGATACTGCTTGGCCGCCGCCGCCACGATGACCACGCCGCGCACCAGTTCGGGATGGTCCACGCCGGTGGTGCGCGCGACCCAGTTGCCGAACGCATGACCGACCATCACGACAGGCTGCCTGGCCACGTTGCGGATCACCGCGGCCATGTCGTTGCCCAGGTCATGCAGCGTAATGCCGGTCATCGGTCCGGTGCTGGCGCCGATGCCGCGCGGCTCGGGTCGCAGCACGCGGTAGCCGGCCCGCGCCAGGCGCGCCGCCAGGTCATCGAAGTCCTCGGCGCCGCGCCCGCGTGACGGCAGCAATACCAACGCCGGCCCCTGGCCTTGCACCAGCACTTCGATGCTGGCGCCGTTGCCGGGCAGCACGGTGACACGCTGCACGGCGTCCGCGGCCGCGTCAGCCGCCGCCGGCGCGGCCTGCGCCGACATGCCCGTGGCACCCAGGGCGGCGCCCCACAGAACCCAACCAGCCCACTGCTTCTTCATCGTTGTCTCCCCGTTCTTCTTGCTTAGAGAATCTTCTGGAACATGGTGCGGCGCGTGTTGCGAAACGATGGCCGCACCCGGCTGCTCCAGTCGGTCGCGCGGACTGCCAGCCAGGGCGGGCTGCCGAAGGTTTCGCGGGTCTGCAGGTCGTAGCAGGCGAGATAGCGCGGCCCCTGGTCACGGCATTCGTAGCGCTGGGCGCGCACCGTGCCCGGCACCGACGCCAGGCCCGGCAGGTGTTCCTGGTCGTACCAGGCGTTCAGGTCGGCTTGCGCCTCGGGCAGCACGTCGGTTTCGACGATGTAGTGCCAGGGCGCATCCGCCCCCGCCGACGCGCCGGCCAGATCCAGCGTCAGGTGCAGCACCCGCGCCTGGGCGCCCGGAAACAGCTCGGCCAGGCGCGCCTGCACTTCCGGCAGGCCGCGCGTGTCGCCGTCCACGTATACATAGGTGTCGTCTTCTTCGAGCGCCGCGAATGCCCGCACCCGCAGCCCGGCCAGGCCATCCGTCAACCGCGCGGCCATATCGGCCGCGCGCGCGGCGTCGAAACGCTCGCCCAACGACACCAGCAATACCGTCTTGTCCATGCCCTGCTCCTTTCAGTGTCCGACGCGCAACGCCACCAGGAAGCGCGACACCATGTTGTAGGCCGCGACCGTCGCGGTCAGTTCGACCAGTTCCTGGTCGTTGTACCGCGCGCGCAGCGGCGCGAACAGCGCGTCCGGCACTTCGATGTCGCGCGTCATCGCGTCGGTCAGGGCCAGCACGTCGGCTTCGCCCGCTTCCAGCCCCGTCACCGCCGCTGCCGCCGGGCCGGTGCGCAACTGTTCCACCACAGCAACCGGCATGCCCGCCGCCAGCGCATGCGGCACATGGGCATCGAACTCATAGGGCGCGTTGTTCAGGGTCGCCACGCGCAGGATGATCAGCTCGCGCACTCGCGGCGACAGCGACGTGTTCAGGCGGATGGCGGTCAGCATCGCTTCCCAGCCCTGCACCACGGCGGGGCTGTTCAGCAGCACCTGGTACAGGGGCGAGATGCGGCCGCGCGCGGCCGCGATACGCGATTCGATGTCGGCCAGGGCCGGGCGCGTGCCCGGCGCCACCGGTGTGACTCGGCAGGCATCCATGGCTTACTCCGGGCGAATGTTCTTGCGCTGGATCAGCGCGGTCCACTTCTCGCGGTCGGCGGCGATCAGCGCGGCCAGTTCCTGCGGCGTGCTGGGCGCGGCCTGGGCACCGAACTTCTCCAGCTTGGCGCGCACGGCGGCGTTGTCCAGCGTGGCGCGCAAAGCCTGGTTCAGCTTGTCCACCGTGGCGGCCGGCGTGGTGGCGGGCGCTACGATGCCGTACCAGTTGTTGGACTCGACTCCGGTGATGCCCTGCTCGGCCAGCGTCTTCACATCGGGCAAGAGCGGGTGGCGCGTGGGCGCGGCAATGCCCAGCGGCTTGAGCTTGCCGCCCTGGATGTGACCGATCAGGCCCGGCACGTCGCCGAAGAAGCCCGACACCTGGTTGCCCATGACGTCGTTGATGACCGGCGCCGCGCCCTTGTACGGCACGTGCAGCACGTTGGCGTGGCTGGCGTCGGCGAACATTTCCAGCGTCAGGTGCGGAATGCTGCCGATGCCCGACGAACCCACTGCCACGGACTGCTTGTCGGCCTGCGAGCGCTTGACGAAATCGGCGGCGTCGGTGGCCGGGTTGGCCGGATTCACGACGAACACGGTGGCGTTGTTGACCACGCGCGACACGGGCGCGAAATCGCGCACCGGGTCATACGGCAGGTCCTTGTACAGCGCCGGGCTGATGGCCACCGCGCCCACGCTGGTCAGGAACAGTACCGAGCCATCGCCGGGCGCCTTGGCCACGTAGGCGGCGGCGATATTGCCGTTGGCGCCCGCCTTGTTTTCCACGATGACCTGCTGCTTGAGCTCTTTGCCCAGCTGTTCGGCCAGCACCCGGCCCACCAGGTCGACAGGGCCGCCGGGCGGGAAGGCGATGATCAGGCGCACCGGGCCATCGGCGTGCGCCGGGCTCAGGCTGGCCAGGCCCATGAGGCCTGCGAATACGAGTTTCTTGAACATGGTTGTCTCCTCGGGATTGTCGTGTCTTGTTGTTGCCTGCGGTCAGGCGATGAGCGCGCTACGGAAATCCGTACAGGCGCGCCGGGTTGTCCACCAGGACCTGCTGGCGCGATGGCGCGTCCGGGCAGGCCAGGAAAAAAGCGTCGGCCAGTTCGCCGTCGTCGGGCATGTCGCCCGCCACGTTCGGATGCGGCCAGTCGGTGCCCCACAGCGTGCGCTCGGGCAGCGCATCCACCAGGGCCCGCACGAAAGGAACGCCTTCGGCAAACGGCCGACGGCCCGAGGCGATGCGGTCGATACCCGACACCTTGACCCAGGCCTTGGGCTCGGCGGCCAGGTCCAGCAGCGCGCGAAAGGCTGGCGCATCGACGCCGTCGGATGCCTTGACGCGACCCATGTGATCCACCACGAACGGCACCGGCAGCGCGCGCAGGCGCGGCAGCAGCTCGGGCAGCATGGCGCCGTCCAGATGCAGGCACACATGCCAGCCCAGCGGCGCGATCAGGCCGATGACGTGATCGAACACGGCCGGATCGGGCGCGCCGCCCAGGTGCGGCACGAAATTGAAACGCGCCCCGCGCACCCCGCCCTCGTGCAATCGGCGCACGCTGGCGGCCGTGGCATCCGCCCCCAGCAGCGCCACGCCGCGATAGCGCCCCTGGCTTTGCGCCAGCGCGTCCAGCAAGGCGGCATGGTCGCTACCGTGGCAGTTGGCCTGCACCACCACCGCGCGCTGCACCCCCAGGTGCGCATGCAGCGCCGCCATCCTGGCGTAGGGCGCATCGGGCGGCGTGTACGAGCGCCCCTCGGCATAGGGAAACACGTCGGCCGGGCCGAACACGTGGCAGTGCGTGTCGCAGGAGCCGGCCGGCAACGCATGGCGGGGACGGGAAGGTGACGCAAGCGGAGGGCGGCAATCGGGCACGGCGGGTTCCTGCGGGAAAAACGCCATCCTCCCGGATTGCGGGCCGACTAACAATGCTATATCTTTGATTTCAGATATAGAAAATATAAATATCAACACCCACTCCATGGACCTCAAGCAGATCGAATACTTCGTGCGCGTCGCCGAACGGCGCAGCTTTTCGCGCGCGGCCGAAATGCTGGATGTCGCCCAGCCCACCCTCAGCCGCCAGGTGCGGCTGCTGGAACTGGAACTGGGCCAGCACCTGCTGTATCGCAACGGCCGCGGCGCCGAACCCACCGAGGCCGGCCTGCGCTTTCTGGAACACGCCCGCGCCCTGCTGGCCCTGGCCGACCGTGCCAAGCAAGACCTGCAGACCCTGCGCGAAACGCCCACCGGCAAAGTGGTGGTCGGCCTGCCGCCGCGTATTGCCCGCGTGCTGACCCCGCCCCTGGTGCAGGCGTTTCGCCGCCGCTTTCCCGACGCCTCCATCGCCGTGGCCGAAGGCCTGAGCGCGCAGATGCGCGAATGGCTGCTGGCCGGCCGGGTCGACCTGGCGCTGCTGTACGACCCGGCGCCGTCACCACAACTGGCCTATGAATCGTTGTTTCGCGAAAACCTGGTGCTGGTGGCCGCCGCCAACCACCAGCCGCCCCTGCCCGACCGCATCGCGGTGGCCGGGTTGGGTGCGTACCCGCTGGTGCTGCCCAGCCTGCCCAACGCCATCCGCACCCTGGTCGAAAGCGTCTGCCGCGCACAGGGCGTGCGCTTGCAAGTGGCGGCCGAGGTGGACGCCGTGCAGACGATCGTGGAACTGGCCGCGCAGGGCGACGCCTACGCCATCCTGCCGCGATCGGCGGCGCGCGGGCCGGCGGCCGAACACGCGCTGTCGCTCAGCGACATCGAGTCTCCGCCCATCACCAACAACCTGGTGCTGGCCAGCGCCCGCCATCGCCCCGCCACCCGGCTGGCGGCGGCCACCGGCGAACTGATCCGCCAATTGAACCTGGCCGCGCTGTTTGCCCCTGCGCCGGGCGCTCAAGCCTGAGCCCCCACGCAGAACGCCACCCGGCCCCCCGGACGCTGGCCACCGCGCATCGCCGCCGCCCTCACCACCGGGCGCCCCCCGCCCACCCGGTTCAAAAGAGTTAAAATAGCCCTCTGATTTCTTGTTTGGCGGCCTGTTGCTGTCAAAGTCTGCTGTCAAAGCCCCGTTGGCGTCTTACCTCAAACAATGACCACTATCCTCCCGAACCTTCCCACCGGCCAGAAGGTCGGCATCGCCTTCTCCGGCGGCCTCGACACCAGCGCCGCGCTGCTCTGGATGCGCAACAACGGCGCCATCCCGTACGCCTACACCGCCAACCTCGGCCAGCCCGACGAAGCCGACTACGACGAGATCCCCCGCAAGGCCCTGGCCTACGGCGCCGAAAACGCCCGCCTGATCGACTGCCGCGCGCAGCTCGTGGCCGAAGGCATCGCCGCCCTGCAGGCCGGCGCCTTCCACATCTCCACCGCCGGCATCACCTACTTCAACACCACGCCCATCGGTCGCGCCGTCACCGGCACCATGCTCGTGGCCGCCATGAAGGAAGACAACGTCAACATCTGGGGCGACGGCAGCACCTTCAAGGGCAACGACATCGAGCGTTTCTACCGCTACGGCCTGCTCACCAACCCCGACCTCAAGATCTACAAGCCCTGGCTCGACCAGCGCTTCATCGACGAACTCGGCGGTCGTTCGGAAATGTCCGAATACATGCGCCAAGCCGGCTTCGACTACAAGATGTCGGCTGAAAAGGCCTACTCCACCGACTCGAACCTGCTGGGCGCCACCCACGAAGCCAAAGACCTCGAGCACCTGAACTCCGGCATCCGCATCGTCAAGCCCATCATGGGCGTCGCCTTCTGGCGCGACGACGTCGTCGTCAAGGCCGAAGAAGTCACCGTGCGCTTCGAAGAAGGCCAGCCCGTCGCCCTGAACGGCGTCGAATACAGCGACCCCGTCGAACTGCTGCTCGAAGCCAACCGCATCGGCGGCCGCCACGGCCTGGGCATGAGCGACCAGATCGAAAACCGCATCATCGAAGCCAAGAGCCGCGGCATCTACGAAGCCCCCGGCCTGGCCCTGCTGTTCATCGCCTACGAACGCCTGGTCACCGGCATCCACAACGAAGACACCATCGAGCAATACCGCGAAAGCGGCCGCAAGCTCGGCCGCCTGCTGTACCAAGGCCGCTGGTTCGACCCCCAAGCCATCATGCTGCGCGAAACCGCCCAACGCTGGGTCGCCCGCGCCATCACCGGCGAAGTCACCATCGAACTGCGCCGCGGCAACGACTACTCGCTGCTCAACACCGAATCGCCCAACCTGACGTACGCCCCCGAGCGCCTGTCGATGGAAAAGGTCGAGAACGCCCCCTTCACCCCCGCCGACCGCATCGGCCAGCTCACCATGCGCAACCTCGACATCGTCGACACCCGCGAAAAGCTGTTCACCTACGTGAAGACCGGCCTGCTCTCCTCCTCCGGCACCTCGCTGCCCCAACTGAAGGACGAGGCCAAGAAGAAGTAATTCTTCCCGCCCGACAAAAAGCCCCTTGATCGCTCAAGGGGCTTTTTTTATCCGTGCAAATCCAGCAACCTCACACACCCCACCGCCCAAACGCCAAAAAAGGCCGCCCGCGCGGCCGACTTTGGCGACCCACCGCCCCACCAAAGACTTTAGGCCCCCCAAGCACACGGATCCCAAGCCAACCGTCAAGCAGGCACAACGCGCCAAGCGTCTCAAGAACCCACGACGCTACAAAAAAACCTTAAAGCTCAACCTGCATCCCCATCTCAACCACCCGATTGGCAGGAATCTTGAAGAACTTGGTACTACGCGTAGAGTTCCGAGCCATGAAAGAAAACACCGCCCGCCGCCACCGCCACAAAGCCGGCTTGCGAGCCGCCACCACCGTCTGCCGCGACAGGAAATAAGACGTCCGCATCGGCTCAAGATCCAGCTCCGGATAAGCCTCCGCCACCAGGCGCAGCGCCTCCGGCACGTCCGGATCTTCCTTGAATCCGTAATTGATCGTCGCCGCCCAGCTGGACGCGCTCAGCTTGTGCACCGTAAAGCGCTCTTCCGGCGAAATGTACGGTACGTCCGCCACCAGGATCGTCAGGAACAGCACGTGGTCATGCAGCACCTTGTTGTGCTTCAGGTTGTGCAGCAAGGCCGGCGGCACGTTCCCCGAATTCATCGTCATGAAAATCGCCGTGCCCGGCACCCGCGACGGCGGATATTCCTCGAGCTGCTCCATGAATTCCTTGAGCGGCTGGCGGTCGCGCTGCTGCATCTCCGACAGCAGCCGACGCCCGCGGCGCCACGTCATCATCAGCGTGAACACCACGATCGCCACCACCAGCGGCAACCAGCCGCCTTCGTGGATCTTGAACACATTGGCCGAAAACAGCAGCACGTCGAACAGCAGCAACAGCCCCAGCACCACGAACCACAGCATCCGCTTGGCCCCCGTCGTGCCGCGCGGCAGCACCGCGAACGCCAGCACCGACGTCGTCAGCATCGTCCCCGTCACCGCGAACCCGTAGGCCGCCGCCAGGTTGTCCGAATTGCGGAACAGCAGCACCAGCACCAGCACTGCGCACAGCAGCAGCGCATTGACCTGCGGCAGGTAGATCTGGCCCTTTTCCACTGCCGACGTGTGCAGGATCTGCATGCGCGGCCAGAAGCCCAGTTGAACTGCCTGGCGCGTCACCGAGTACGCGCCGGAAATCACCGCTTGCGACGCCACGATCGTCGCCACCGTCGCCAACGCCACCAGCGGCGCCAGGCCCCATTCCGGAGCCATCATGAAGAACGGATTGCGAATCGCCGTCGGATCACGCAGCAGCAAGGCGCCCTGGCCAAAGTAGCAAAGCGTCAGCGCCGGCAGCACCATGCTGAACCAGGCGCTGCGGATCGCCGGACGGCCGAAGTGGCCCATGTCCGCGTACAGCGCCTCGGCGCCGGTCAGCGCCAGCACCACCGCGCCCAGCAGCACGAAGCTGATCAGCGGGAACTCGACAATGAAGCGCAGCCCCCACATCGGGTTCAAGGCCGCCAGCACCTCCGGCGTCTGCCACACCTGCCAGCCCCCCAGCGCCGCCAGCGTACCGAACCACAACAGCATCACCGGCCCGAACAGCTTGCCCATCGCCCCGGTGCCGTGCGACTGGATCGCGAACAGCGCCACCAGCACCACCAGCGCCAGCGGCACGACCCAGGCATCGAGCGTGTGCGACACGATGCTGATCCCCTCCAGCGCCGACAGCACCGAAATCGCCGGCGTGATCATGCTGTCGCCATAGAACAGCGCCGCGCCGAAAATACCCAGCACGATCAGCACCCACCGCAGCTTGCCCTCGCGGCTGCGCACCGCCAGCTCGAGGAGCGCCAGGGTGCCGCCTTCGCCGCGGTTGTCCGCCCGCAGGATCAGCGTCACATACTTGAACGACACCACCAGCATCAGCATCCAGAAGAGGATGGACAGCACGCCCAGCAAATGGGCCGGCTCCAGGTCGGTGTGCACGCTCAACCCGGTCAGGCAGGCCCGCAATGTGTACAACGGGCTGGTACCGATGTCGCCGTACACCACTCCCAGCGCCCCCAGAACGAGCGCCGCGCGCGAAGACGGCGCATGGCCGGCAGGTGCGTGACCGGGGGGAGAGGAAGGAACGCCAGCCGTGCCTTGGCTCATGATGTGGGTTCTTGCCGAGTGAGTTGAGCCCCTTTGCGAGGGCCGGGAAACACGACGGAAAGCCGTGTTCCGGAAAAGTCGGGACGGCTGGTGAGCTTCCACCAGGCGCCGTGCGCATGCGCGATCTCGCGCACGATCGCCAGCCCCAGGCCCGACCCGCCGGCCGTGACCGTGGGCGAGCGGTAGAACGCCTCGAACACGCGGTCGCGCTCTTCGGGCGGAATACCGGGGCCATCGTCCTCGACCGTCAAGGACGGCGGGTTGGCGCCGACGATCAAGGTGATCTTGCCGGTCGCGTTGCCGTAGCGCAGCGCATTGTCGATCAGGTTGCCGAGCAGCTCGGCCAGCAGCAACGGGTCGGCATCGATCCAGATCGGCGCATCGGGCGCCACCAGATCCAGTTCATAGCGAGCCTCGCGCACCCGCGGAAACCACTCGGCGCCGTGCGCCCGCACCCATTCGCACAGGTCGATCCGCACAAAGCTGTCCTGCGGCCGGGCATTGGGGTCGGCGCGCGCCAGTACCAGCAACTGCTGGCCCAGACGGATCATGCGGTCGCTGACCGCCTTGATACGCTCGGCGCGGGCCCGCACGTCGTCAGGCAAGGGCCGTGCCAGCATCAGTTCGGATTCCAGCCGCAGGCCCGACAGCGGCGTGCGCAACTGGTGGGCGGCATGGCCGATGAAGCGGCGCTGCGCCGCCAGCGACGCATCCAGCCGCAGCAGCAGGTCGTTGGTATGGGTGACCAGGGGCTCGATCTCGACCGGCACGCCGGCCACTTCCAGCGGCTGCATGTCGTCGATGGAGCGCTGCCGGATTTCCTCGGACAGGTGGTTGACCGAACGCAGGCCGGACCGCACGCCCTGCACCACCACCCAGGTGAACAGCCCGATCAGCGCCACCTGCCCCACCACCATCAGCCAGAAGAAGTCTTCCAGCATCCACAACGACATGTCGATCTTGTGGGTGATGACCCAGGTCGCGGCCAGGTCCAGCAGCACCAGCAGCAGGATCGGCGGCATCAGCCGGATGACCAGATGCCGCGCAAGCGAACGGGACGGGAGCAAGGGGCGCGAGGCCGGGGGAGAGGGGGGAGTGCGTTCGTGCGTCATGACGCGGAGCCCTCGCTTAGACGGGAATGGCGTCCGGCCGCTGCAAACGGCCTATACCGGCCGGTGCAGGACGGCCAGGCGGGCCGTCAGGCCGTTTCCACATCCAGCATGTAGCCGAAGCCACGCACCGTCTGGATGCTGGCGCCCGTGCCTTCCAGGCGCTTGCGCAGACGGTAAACGTAGACTTCCACTGCGTTTTCGCTGAAGTCGGCGTCCCAGGCGGACAGGGAATTGACGATCTGCCGCTTGGTCACCACCCGGCCCACGCGGGCCATCAGCATTTCCAGGACGGACAGTTCGCGCACCGACAGCGACAGGCGCTGGCCGTTGGCCCGGACTTCGCGGCCGACGGTGTCGAACACCAGCGGGCCGACTTCGATCAGGGGCTGCGCCTGCCCTGCCCTGCGGCGGCCGAAGGCGCGCACGCGCGCGGCCAGCTCGGGCAGTTCAAAGGGTTTGGTGACGTAGTCGTCGGCGCCGGCATCCAGCCCGGCGACGCGGTCTTCGATGCCGTCGCGGGCCGTCAGGATCAGCACCGGAACCTGGTTGCCGTCCTGGCGCAACTGGCGCAGGACGTCCAGGCCGCTCATGCCAGGCAGGTTGAGGTCGAGCAGCATCAGGTCATACGGCTGGCCTGCCAGCGCGCCCAGAACCCGGTCGCCCTCGGTCAGCCAGTCGACCGCATACCCCTGGTCGGCCAGAAATTCCTGGAGCGCATGGCCCAGGGTGGTGTCGTCTTCGATTACCAGAACTCGCATGCCGCGATTCTAGCGCGATCCCAAAAAAAAGGGGCGCCCAATGCGCCCCTTTTCCCAGGAAACGTTCACTTGCCGGTCGGTGCCGGGGCGGCGGCGCCCGCCGGCGCGCCGGCCGACGGGGCTCCGCCCGAGGGCGGCGTGGTGACGAAGCCGATGCGCGTCATGCCCGATCGCCGGGCCGAGGCCATGACCTTGGCCAGGGTCTCGTAGCGGGTGTTCTGGTCGGCGCGGATGCGGATTTCCGGTTGCGGCTTGGTGCCGGCGATCGACTTGAAGCGGTTCGGCAGGTCATCGATATTGACCGGCTTCTCGTCCCAGAACAGCGCGCCGCTGGCATCGATGGCCAGGTCCACGGTCTTGGGTTCTTCCTCGATCTGCTCGGCAGCCACCTGGGGCATGTTGATCTTGATCGAGTGCGCCAGCAGCGGCGCCGTGATGATGAAGATCACCAGCAGCACCAGCATGACGTCGATCAGGGGCACCATGTTGATCTCGGAAACCGTGTGGCTTCCGGACCCTTTACCCTCGAAGCTGCCAAAAGCCATTATTCGCTCCCGCGTTGAACCGCGGCGCCGTTACCGTTCTGGCGGCGCAGGGCACGCACCTTGCCGTCGGACAGGGCCACTTGCTGGCCGGTCGTCAGGAAGGCGAACAGATCGTGCGCAAAGGCATCCAGGCGCGACAGGAACACGCGGTTGTTGCGCACGAAGGTGTTGTAGGCCAACACGGCCGGAATGGCAACCGCCAGGCCCAGGCCAGTCATGATCAGCGCTTCGCCCACCGGCCCGGCGATGCGGTTGATGGTGACGCCATCGGACAGGCCGATGCCGACCAGCGCGTGGTACACGCCCCACACCGTACCGAACAGACCGACGAACGGCGCCGTCGACCCCACCGAGGCCAGCACCGTCAGGCCGTTTTCCAGCTTGGCGGTTTCTTCGTCGATCACCTTGCGCATCGTGCGGGTGACGAAGTCGGTGTTCGAACCGGCTTCTTCCAGCTTGGTGGCGCCGAACTTGCTGTGGTGCGCCTGGGCGTGCATGGCGTGGCTGGCCAGGTGCGAGAACGGATCGCGCGCGCCGTGCGTCACGATTTCGTTTTCGACCTGCTCGAGCGAGCTGGCGTTCCAGAACTTGTTCAGGAAGTCGGCCGAGCGCTTGCGCATGCTGACGTTGCTGGCAACCTTGACCAGGATCAGGTACCAGGTCACCAGCGACATCAGGATCAGGATGATGAACAGGCTCTTGCCCACGAAGTCGCTCTGGGCGACGAAGTGCAGGAAGCCCATGTCGGGGACGGCCGCAGGCGCGGGCGCCGCGGGCATTGCGGCGGCTGCGGTGTGCAGCGCATCGGTGGCTTGCTGGACGGTGCCGGCAGCCTGCTGGGCGACGCCACCGGCCGTGGCGGCGGCCTGCTGGGCAGCGGGCGCGGCGGCGGCAGCCGCCGGCGCCGCGGCCGGGCTGGTGGTCGCCTGCGCCACCAGGGTAGCGCTATGCATTGCGTTGGACATCTCAGTTCCTCATTACGAAATCGAACGGAATTTTTGCTTTGGCGGGGTAAGCCACGCCGTTGCGGGTATACGGTTTGAAACGGCCCTTGCGGGCAGCGGCCAGCGCCGATTCGTCAAGCCTTGGGAACCCCGAAGACGCGTCGATGGTCGCCCGCTCGACGAGCCCCTGGGTATTGATTTCCACCAGCACCACCACGCGCCCCTCTTCCCGCATGCGGCGCGAAGCCATCGGGTAATTGGGCATGGGCCGCGCGCCCTGGAATTCGATACTGGACACCATTACCGGCTGGTCCGGCGGCGGACCCTGCTGGGGGCCCTGCGGCGCCTGCGTGCCTTCGGGCGCGCCGGCCGGCGGCGTCTGCACGGGCGGCGTTTCCTTCTTGGGCTCGGGCTTGGCTTCCTGCTTGGGCTGGGGTTTGGGTTTCGGCTTGGGTTTGGGCTTGGGCGCCGGCATCGGCGGCTTCTCGACGACGGGCTCGGGCTCGGGTTCCGGCTCGGGCTTGAGTTCCGGTTCGGGTTCGGGCTCGGGTTCGACCTCGGGCTGCGGCGGCGGCGTTTCGACGACCGGCTGCGGCGGTTCCGGTGTGGGCTCGGCTTTGGCGATCTGGGGAATGGGTGCGTCGACCACGCTCACCATGATGGCCTCGGGTTCCTCCAATTCAGGACGGCTTGCGGGTGCCATGTAAATGGCATAGACCACTGCGGCATGTAGCGCAACGACCGCCAGGCCAGCGCCTGCGCGAATACCAAATGAAGACGTCGGAGTAGAGTTCAAACCACGTTGAAAGCTAGGCATGAATCAGCCAGGGTGCATTAACTTATCTGGCCAGCCAGAAAAAAGACGCGCGCCCGAAGGCGCCGCCGGCTGACCGGTACAAGCCGAACATCATATCTTAAATGCGAATGATTCGCACGCCATATTTCAGGTGGAACAGAGTAACACTCTTGATGTCGCTCAACCTGGGACCGATGCCGCTGCATCGTTGCGCCCAGGCGGGCGGCCCCCATGGGCTGGCCCGATGAATCGCGCGCAAAACAAAAAACCCGCCACGGCGACGTGTGCGGGTTCTGGATCGGCTTGGCGGTGCAAGACCGCTGACTGCTTCTGGTGGGTGCTACAGGGGTCGAACCTGTGACCTACGCCTTGTAAGGGCGCCGCTCTACCAACTGAGCTAAGCACCCGTCTTGGTTGCGGCTTTCGCGTTGACATGAGGGAACATCATCATCAATTGCGAAAAACGCCTGCCGGGGTACTCAAAAGCAATACGCGGGCCGGAGTATACCGGACCGCGTACCTGTCGGCAAATCACCGGGCGCCGGAGCCGCGGGATTCGCCATGGCGTCAATCAGTTGACGGCGTCCTTCAGGGCCTTGCCCGGACGGAACTTCGGCACCTTGGCCTTCTTGATCTTGATGGTTTCACCCGTGCGCGGGTTGCGGCCGGTGCGAGCTGCGCGAGCCGACACGGCAAACGTGCCAAAGCCCACCAGGGTGACCGTACCGCCCTTCTTCAGGGTGGTCTTGACGGCACCGATCAGGGCGTCGAGCGAACGACCGGCGGCAGCCTTGGAGATATCGGCCTTGCTGGCGATGTGATCGATGAGTTCGGTTTTGTTCATTCAGGTGTACCCCTCACAAGGTATGGAGTCTGCCGGGAGTGCAGTTCATGGCTGTCATGGGAAGGCCACGACTTGACGCGAAGACCCGACAAACGACGAACAGACTAGTGGATAAACTTTTTCTTGCGCTGCAAAGCACAACTTTTAAACTGCTGCGCCGCTTGGGTTTCAAGGACTTTCAAGCCCTCAAACCGTCAGCGACGCAGACGTGTATTAGGCCTTGGCGTAGAGCGGCTGTCAAGCGAAAACCTCACCACAACCCGCACCAATACTAGCTTTTAGGTCTTTTCGCAATAAACAAAAACGCGCATTTCGGGGTTTGCGCGACACCCCCGCAACGCGTTCTGGAACAGCGTCAGACGTCGACCCAGCGGCGCAGCAAATTGTGATAGATGCCGGTGAGCTGAACGATCGACGCATGGCCCGGCGTGTCCTGGTTCAAGCGCTGTATGGCCACGTCCATGTCGAGCAGCAAGGCGCGCTGGCTGTCTTCGCGCACCAGGCTTTGCATCCAGAAGAACGAGCTCACGCGGGCGCCGCGCGTCACCGGGTTGACCTTGTGCAGGCTGGTGCCTGGATACAGCACCATGTGCCCGGCAGGCAGCTTCACGGCGCGCGGGCCGTACGTATCGTCGATGACCAGCTCGCCGCCGTCATAGGAATCAGGGTCCGAGAAAAACAGCGTGGCGGACAGGTCGGTGCGCACGCGTTCGGCCGTGCCGGTGATGCCACGCACGGCGTTGTCGACGTGATAGCCGAAGGCCTCGCCCCCTTCGTAGCGATTGAACAGCGGCGGGAAGATCTTGCGCGGCAAGGCCGCCGACATGAACAGGTTGTTGACTGCCAGGCGCTGCAGGATCAGGTTGCCCAGTTCCTGCGCCAGCGGATGCTGTTCGGGTAATTGGCGGTTGCGCTTGACCTCGGCGGACTGGTAGCCCGCCGTGACCTTGCCGTCGACCCAGTCGACAGCGTCCAGGCGGCGGCGGATATCGGCCGCCTCGATCGGAGAGAAGACTTCGGCAATCTGTATCAGCATGGGTTCCTGCCCTGTTCGGCCGGCGCGCTGACGCACCGGCGCTCCCCGTGGATTATCCCGGCAGGCAGCCGTTGAGCGCCTGATCGAAATCAAACAGCAGATCGGCTTCGTCTTCGATGCCCACGGACACGCGGATCAGGCTGTCGGCGATGCCCATCTGCTTGCGGCGTTCCGCGCCCATCTCGTAGTAGATGGTGTGCGCGGCGGGCAGCGCCAGGCTGCGCGTGTCGCCCAGGTGGGTGGCCATCAGCACGACGCGCAGGCGGTTCAGGAAGTCGAAGCAATCGACGCCGTCGGCAAGCTCCACGCCCAGCAGTCCGCCGAAACGCGAACCGAACAGTGCCGCGGCGCGCGCGTGCTGCGCGTGGCTGGCCAGTCCGGGGTAATGCACCTTGGCCACGCCGCGGTGCTCTTGCAGGAAGCGCGCCAGCGCCAGCGCATTGGCGCAATGCTTGGCCATGCGCAGCGCCAGCGTCTCGGCGCCCACCGCAATACGGTGCGCGGGTTCGGCCGCCAGCGTGCCGCCCATGTCGCGCAGGCCCTTCTTCTTGATCTGGGTCAGGCCCCAGCTGGTGGGTGAACCCTTGCGGTAGGTGTCGTAGATATTGGCGTAGTTCGACCAGTCGTACAGGCCCGTGTCGGTCACCGCGCCGCCCAGCGCGTTGCCATGACCGCCGATGTACTTGGACAACGAATTCATGACCAGCGAAGCCCGCACGGTGGACGGCCGGAACATCCACGGCGACGTCAGCGTGTTGTCGACGACATAGACCAGGCCCTTTTCACGGCAGATCTCGCCGATGACGGCCAGGTCCGCGACCTGCGTGCCGGGGTTGGCGATGGTCTCGGTGAACACCATGCGCGTGTTGGGCTGGATGGCCGCGCGTACTTGCGCGGAATCGGTCGCGTCGACGAAGGTGATCTCGACGCCCAGTTCCTGCAGCGTCCCGAACAGGCTGTTGGTGTTGCCGAATACGTACTGGCTGGAGACCAGGTGATCGCCCCGGCGCAGCAAGGTGGTGAAGATCGCGGCCAGCGCGGCCATGCCCGTGGAGAAGCTGACGGTGCCCTTGCCGCCTTCCATGTGGTTGATCTTGGCTTCGAGCGCCGTGGTGGTCGGCGTACCCTGGCGTGCGTAGGTGAACCCCGCCTTGCCCTGGAACACCGCGGCCAGCTCGCGGGCGTCGTCGTAGGCGAACTCGGACGAGGGATGCATCGGCTTGTGCACCGCTCCGTGCTCGACGGATTGCTGGCGGTCGGAATGGAGGATCGTGGTGGTAAAGCCGTTCTGGTGCATGATGGGCTACGCGGAAAAGAATGGGCTACGAAAAAGGAAGTACCAAAAAAACAGCGCGGGATCAGTCCTGGCGCTGGCGCACGGTCTCGTACAGGCACACGGCGCTGGCCACGCTGACGTTCAGGCTTTCGACCGAACCCAGCATGGGGATATTGACCAGTTGGTCGCAGGTTTCGCGAGTCAGGCGGCGCATGCCCTCGCCTTCGGCGCCCATGACCCAGGCCATCGGCTGACGCGCGTCGATCTTGTGCATGCTGTCGGTAGCCTGGTCGTCGGTGCCCACCAGCCACACACCGCGGTCTTTCAGGCTGCGCATCGTGCGCGCCAGGTTGGTGACCATCAGGTAAGGCACGGTATCGGCCGCGCCGCAGGCCACGCGCTGCACGGTGGCATTCAAGCCCACCGCGCGGTCGCGCGGCGCGATGACGGCGTGCACGCCGGCGGCGTCCGCTGTGCGCAGGCAGGCGCCCAGGTTGTGGGGGTCGGTCACGCCATCAAGAATCAGCAGCAGCGGCGGGCCTTCGATGACATCGAGCACTTCGTCGACGTCGACCGCCAGCTGGCGTTCGTCGGCCAGCGCCACCACTCCCTGGTGGCGGGTGCCGCGCGCCAGGCCGTCCAGGCGTTCCATGGGCACCGGGTGCAGGCGGCAGCCGGCCTTTTCGACCTGTTCGATGAACGTCTGCATGCGCTTGTCGCGGCGCGACGCTTCTACATAAATATCCTTGATCGACTCGGGCGCGTGGCGCAGCCGCGCGACCACCGCGTGAAACCCGGCAAGAACTTGGGTCGACGCCATAAATGCAATACCTTTAGAAAAACGAATACCCGCCCCAGAGCGGAGCGGGCCGCCGGACGGGTCCGGCCATAGGCGCAATGTTACCCCTTATGGGGCGCTTGTCCCACGTCCGGCCCGCGGGCTTGCCGCAAGACCGGACGCTGTCGGGTCAGTGGCGCTTGCGCACGGCTTTCTTGGCCGGCGCGGCGCGCTGGGGGGCCTTGGCCGGCTTGCCGGCCTTCTTGGCCTCGGCGCGCCGCTCCTTGGCGGTCTGCCCTTTCAGTGCGGCCGGCTTGGGCGCCGCCGCCTTCTTCACGCGGCGCGGACCCTCGTCGGGGCCGCGGGCCGCCGCCTTGCGCAGGGCGTCGAAGCTGGTGCCCTGCACCAGGCGGAACTCGATGCGGCGCGCTTCCAGGTCCACGCGCGACACCTGCACCTGGACCTTGTCGGTCAGGCGATAGCGCATGCCCGTGCGTTCGCCGCGCAGCTCGTGCAGCGCGTCGTTGAACTGGAAGTATTCGCCGCCCAGTTCCGACACGTGCACCAGCCCTTCCACGTGCAGGGTGTCGAGCGTGACGAAGATGCCGAAGCTGGCCACGCCCGTGACGGTACCGCTGAAGTCTTCGCCCACGCGTTCTTTGACGAACCAGCACTTGAGCCAGGCCTCGACATCGCGGGAGGCCTCGTCGGCGCGGCGTTCGCTGGCCGACAGCACCAGGCCCATCTTTTCCCAGATGGCGTGTTCGTGCTCGCGCTGGGTACGGCCGATGACGACCGGCTGGTCCTCCAGGCTGGGCACGTAGCGCTGCCCGGCCAGCAGGGCCTTGATCACGCGGTGCGTGAGCAGATCGGGATAACGACGGATCGGCGAGGTGAAGTGACTGTAGCCGGGATAGGCCAGGCCGAAGTGACCCAGGTTATCGGGGCTGTAGATGGCCTGCTGCATCGAGCGCAGGCACATGGTCTGCAGCAGCTGGTAGTCGGGACGACCACGTACCGAATCCAGGAAATCGCCATAGTCCTTGGCCGTGGGCGTCTCGCCCCCGCCCAGCGACAGGCCCATGGTGCGCAGGAATTCGCGCAGCGACTGCAGGCGCTCGGGTGTCGGGCCTTCGTGAATGCGGTACAGGCCGGGATGCTTGCTGCGCGTCATGAAGTCGGCCGCGCAGGTGTTGGCGGCCAGCATGCACTCTTCGATCAGCTTGTGGGCATCGTTGCGCACCGACGGCACGATCTGTTCGATGCGGCCCAGCTCGTTGCAGACGATCTTGGTCTCGACCGTGTCGAAGTCGATGGCGCCGCGCTTCTTGCGGCTCTGCGACAGCAGGTGATAGAGCTCGTACAGGCTCTGCACCTGCGGCATGACGGCGCGCATGGCATGGGCGGCCGGACCGCCAGGCTGCTGCAGCGCTGCCCAGATATTGGTATAGGTGGTGCGGGCGTGCGAATGCATGACCGCGTTATAGAACTGGTATGCCGTGACCGTGCCGGCCTTGGCGCCGGTCGCCGGGATCACCATGTCGCAGACCAGCACCAGGCGGTCGACGTCCGGGTTCAGCGAACACAGGCCGTTGGACAGCGATTCGGGCAACATCGGTATCACGCGGCGCGGAAAGTACACGCTGGTACCGCGCTCGACCGCGTCGTCGTCCAGGGCGTCGCCGGGACGCACATAATTGCTGACGTCGGCAATGGCCACCAGCAGGCGCCAACCGGGACGCTTGCGCTGGCCGGTACCCAGTTCGACGGCTTCGCAGTAGACGGCGTCGTCGAAGTCGCGCGCATCTTCGCCATCGATGGTGATGAGCGGCACGTCACGCAGGTCGACGCGATCTTTCAGGTCGCTCTTGCGCACCACGTCGGGCAGGCGGGCGGCCTGCTTGCGCGCGGCTTCCGAGAATTCCACGGGCACGTCGAACTTGCGCACCGCGATCTCGATTTCCATGCCCGGATCATCGATTTCACCCAACACTTCGGCTACGCGGCCCAGCGGCTGCGTATGGCGGGTGGGCTGCTCCATGATCTCGACCGCCACCACCTGCCCATGCTGGGCGCCATTGGTGTCGCTGGGGGGAATCAGGATGTCGTGCTTGATGCGCTGGTCTTCAGGCACCACGATGGACAGGCCGTGCTCATGCAGGAAGCGCCCCACCAGTTTGTTGGTGCGGCGCTCGATGACTTCGACGATGGTGCCTTCCGGCTTGCCCCGGTATTCGCCCGTGGGCTTGACCAGCACGCGGTCGCCATGCAGTACCTTGAGCATTTCGCGCGGCGACAGGAACAGGTCCGGCCCGCCGTCGTCGCGCAACAGGAAACCGAAACCGTCGCGGTGACCCAGCACCTTGCCGGCGACGAAATCCAGTTTGGTCGCCAGCAGCAGGACACCCTTGCGGTTGGGCATCAACTGGCCGTCGCGCTCCATGGCGCCCAGGCGGCGTTCGAAACCCACCAGCGTCGCGGGACGCTCCACGCCCATGCGCTCGGCCAGCTCCACGGGTGACAACGGCGCCCCCGCGGATCGCAGCGCTTTCAGGATGGCTTCACGGGACGGGACATCGGGGTCGAAGTCAGGCGGCGCTTCCGGCAACGGAGTGGATCTGTTGTTGTTCGATTCGTTATTCGATCGTTTTGCCAAAGCTAAATTTTCCGTATATAATGCGCAGCTTCTGTGGTTCGCCCAAGGCTGAACACTGAAGCAGAAGTGGTCGAGACGGATTGTAGATTGATTTTTTAACTACATACTGTTTTGTGATTTCTGACTGCACCGGCAGCATCGGTAATGTGAAAAACAAAACCCATGCAACTGAGCGGCAGCGTATCACAAAGTCTTTACCGAAATCTCTCAGTGCCCAGGTGGCGGAATTGGTAGACGCGCATGGTTCAGGTCCATGTGCCGCAAGGTGTGGAGGTTCGAGTCCTCTCCTGGGCACCACGGAATTCCGATCAAGGCGGCTGGCATCACGATGCAAGCGGCGTTGATTAAAAAGTTGAAGGCCCCGGTAATCGAAAGATTGCCGGGGCTTTTGCTTTGCGGCGCGCCCCAGCATGTTTGGCGCCCTATCCCCGCCACGCCCGCTCAGCGCCGGGGCACCTTTCTATTGAGGTGATGGCGTGCATACAGGTCCGCGCCCATGCCTTCGATCTGCCCGTCGATCAGCGCTTCGAACGGCCGCAGCAAGGCATCGAAGTGGTGCGGCGCCTCCAGCGCATTGAGCGCATGGGTTACCGCTTCGATGGTGGACAGGGCGCCGGGGATGTCGGCATGCCGGACCCGATAGCGCGTCGTCAATCCGGCGGGCAGCATCACTCGCGGCAGCGCGGCCAATTCGGGATTGATGTGCAGCAGCTTGCGTGCATGGGTCCAGGTGCCGTCCGGCACGATCAACTGCACCGGTCCGCCACGGGCTGCCGCACAGCCCGGCTGCAGCACCTGGGCGCCCTCGCCCGGAAACAGCACATGCGACGCCCAGCCCGGCTCGGCCCATTGCTCGGGCCGAAAATACTCCCCCACCAGCCGGCGCGCGCCCGCCAGCCCCAGCACCGCCAGTCGGGCCGTGTTCAACGCATGGCGCGCTTCGCTGGGGTGCTGCAACACCAGCACGCGCGTGCGCGGCGCCAACGAGGGAATCAAGGCGCACAGGCAATGGGATTCAGGGCGCTTGCAGCGCAGGCAGACAGTACGAGACATGGGGCGACACTATAGCGAAAGCGACGCCTTCAAAAAAAATCCAAAAAAAATGAAAAAAATGCCGCACGACTTGCACACTTTAAAAAAAGTATGCATAATCTCGTTCCTCTGCTGCTGAACACGAAACGAAACGCAAGCCGCTAGCTGAAAAGCCAACGACAAGCGCCGCAAAATGTGAAGCAACAGCGCCCAGGTGGCGGAATTGGTAGACGCGCATGGTTCAGGTCCATGTGCCGCAAGGTGTGGAGGTTCGAGTCCTCTCCTGGGCACCAATTATTACATCACGAGGTACCTGTCGTGATGCGCCAAGAAAAACCCCGTTCGCGAATGCGACCGGGGTTTTTTCTTTTCCGCTGACGGCTCTGCCGCCAACCCGAAGCCAGGTCGCCGGCCCGCCGCATCGCGGGCCGGGTCCCCGCCTTAAGCCAGCACCCGCGTCATCACGACGTGCGCAATGCCGGCCTCGATGAACTCCTCGCCTTCCACGCGGAAACCGTGCGCTTCGTAGAAGCCCTTGGCGTGGGTTTGCGCGTGCAGCACCAGCATGCGGTGGCCGTCGCCGTGGCCCTGCCCGATCAGGGCATCGAGCAACAGGCCGCCCACGCCCAGGCCGCGCGCCCGCTTGTGCACGGCCATGCGGCCGATGTGGCCGTCGGGCAACAGGCGCCCGGTGCCCAGCGGCGTGCCGTCGGCGGCATAGGCCACGGCGTGCACCGAGACCGCGTCGTCATCGTCCATCTCGACTTCGGGCGGCACGTTCTGTTCGATCACGAACACTTCATAGCGCACCGACGAGGCGTCGTCGCGCAGGCGGTCCCAGGTTCCCAGAGAGATGCGTACCGCCGGTTTTTCGCTGGCCATGTTGTTTTCCTTCGCGTCGCCGCTGTCCATGATTGCGTTGCCCTCATTTTCGCAGGGATGGCTCCCCGGTGAAACAGGCGTACGATCGCGGCTGGCCTCCCCTCGCCCATGCCCATGCCGCAAGCCGCCACGCCCGCCTGGTTGAAATTCGCCCCCGCGCTTTTCCTGCTGCTGTGGTCCAGCGGCTTCGTGGTGCTCAAGGTCGGGCTGGCCTATGCCGACCCGATGACCTTCCTGGCGCTGCGCTACGCCTGCGTGCTGCTGCTGCTGGCACCGCTGCTGCTGGCGTTGCGCCCGCCGCTGCCGCGCGGCGCCAGCGCCTGGGGCCACCTGGCCATGGTCGGCCTGCTGCTGCAGGCGGGCTATTTCTGCTTTACCTACCTGGCACTCAAGCATGGCATGTCGGCCGGCGGCGTCGCGCTGATCACATCGCTGCAACCCATCCTGATCGGCCTCTTGGCACCGGCCATCGCGCACGAACGCGTCGATGCGCGGCGCTGGGCCGGCCTGGGACTGGGCGTGTGCGGCGCCGCGCTGGTCATCGTATCCAAGGCCTCGGTCGACCTGGCGTCGCCACTGGGCCTGGCGTTCGCCGTGGCCGCCCTGCTGTGCATCACCAGCGGCACGCTGTACGAAAAGCGCTTCGGGGTGCAGACCCATCCCGTCACGTCCAATACCGTGCAATACACGGTGGGACTGCTGGTGAGCGCACCGCTGGCCTGGTGGCTGGAACCCATGCAAATCGAGTGGACCGGACCGCTGCTGGGCTCGCTGGCCTATCTGGTGGTCGGCAATTCGCTGGTCGCGATCACGTTGCTGCTGGCGATGATCCGCCATGGCGAGGCGTCCCGCGTGTCCGCCCTGTTCTTCCTGGTACCGCCCACCACGGCCGTCATCGCCCTGCTGGTGCTGCAAGAGCCGATTCCGCCGCTCGCCTGGCCCGGCATGGCGCTGGCGGCGCTGGGCATCCTGCTGGTGACGCGATCCGCGCGGCCGGCGTCCGCCCGGTAGAATGACCGGCTTTTCGCCCCCCCCCCCTCTCATGCCGCCATGAATGCCGTCATCACCGCCGCCCTGCCGGTCTTTGCGCTGATCCTGACCGGATGGCTGGCGGCGCGGTGGCGCGTGCTGGGGGCTGGCGCCACCGACGCCCTGAACCGCTACGTGGTCTACCTGTCGTTGCCGGCGCTGCTGTTTCGCGCCATGACGCAGGTGGACCTGACGCGCATGGCGCACTGGGGTTTCGTGGGCGCGTTCGCCGGCGGCATCGCCGTGACCTTCCTGGTGTCGTTCGTGCCACGCAAGCGCGGCCCCACCGGCCTGACCGACCGCAGCATCGAGGGGCTGGCCGCCTCATACGCCAACGCCGGCTACATGGGCATTCCGCTGTGCCTGGCACTGTTCGGCGCCGAAAGCCTGGCGCCCGCGGCCTTCACCACCCTGCTGACGGCCAGCGTACTGTTCGGCGTGGCCATCGCCTTGATCGAATTCGACCGCCAACAGGCGCCCAGCCTGCCCGCCACGCTGCTGAAGGTCGGCCGGGCGCTGATGCGCAATCCGCTGCTGGCCGCACCGGTGCTGGGTCTGGCCTGGGCCGGCACCGGCGTGCCGCTGCCTGATGGCGTGGACCGCTACGTAGCACTGCTGGGCGCGTCGGCCAGCCCCTGCGCGCTGGTGACCATTGGCCTGTTCCTGGCGCAGACCGAAACCGCCAGCGCCGGTCCGGGCGTGCTGCGGCTGGTCGCCGGCAAACTGCTGCTGCAACCGGCCGTGACGGCGTTGCTGGCCTTCCAGGTGTTTTCCATGCCGCCGCTGTGGGCCTGGACCGCGGTGCTGATGAGCGCCCTGCCGATTGGCACCGGCCCGTTCATGCTGGCCAAGATGTATGGCCGCGACGCCCGCGTCACGTCGCGCGCGATCCTGGTGTCCACCGTCTTGTCCGTCCTGACAGTCAGCGTGCTGGTGGCCTGGATCAGCGCCCACCCGATTTCGTAGCGCTCGCCAAGGCGAGCCCCTATATTATTAATAGTTATTAAAGAAGCATAAATAGATGCTTTGAGAAATGTTCGCTGCCCTTTAGACTTGATCCACGATGACGGGTGCGGCGACGCGCCCGTTTGCATTGACTGACCGATTTTCCCCGGACTCGCCCATGAGCACCCACGCCTCCACCCTACCCTTGCCGTCGGCGCTGCCGCCCATCCAGATCAACCGCAAGCCGCTCTGGATTGCACTGCTGCTGGTGCTGGCCGGCGCCCTGTACCTGAACCAGACGGTCAGCTGGCGCCAGGGCGCGTTGTGGATCGTTGGCGCGCTGCTGGGCGTGGCGCTCTATCACGCCTCGTTCGGCTTCACCCAGGCGTGGCGCGTATTCGTGTCGGATCGCCGCGGCGCCGGGCTGCGCGCGCAGATGTTCATGCTGGCCGTGGGCGTGCTGCTGTTCTTCCCGTTCCTTGCGCAGGGGTCGCTGTTCGGCCAGCCCGTCAACGGCCTGGTGTCGCCCCCGGGCGTTTCGGTGCTGCTGGGCGCGTTCCTGTTCGGCATCGGCATGCAGCTGGGCGGCGGCTGCGCCTCGGGCACGCTGTTCGCGGTGGGCGGCGGCAATACGCGCATGCTGGTCACGCTGTTGTTCTTCATCATCGGCTCGGTCATCGCCACCGCCAACTTCGGCTGGTGGTCGACCCTGCCCGCGCTGGCACCCACCTCGCTCATCAAGACCTGGGGCCTGGCGCCCGCGATCATCGCCAACCTGGCGGTGTTTGCCCTGATCGCCTGGATCGCTACCGTCCTGGAAAAACGCCGCCACGGCCACGTGGTGTCGTTCGCCTCGCGCACGGCCCGGCCGGCGTCGCTGCTGCAAGGCCCCTGGCCGCTGATCTGGGGCGGCGTGGCCCTGGTGGTACTGAACTTCGCCACGCTGGCGCTGGCCGGCCGCCCCTGGGGCATCACGTCGGCCTTCGCGCTGTGGGGCGCCAAGGCGCTGGATGCCATGGGCGGCGACGTGGCCACCTGGGCCTACTGGAGCAAGCAGGCCGCCCTGGGCGCGCCGCTGCGCCAGGACGTGACCACGGTCATGGACATCGGCCTGATGCTGGGCGCCCTGGCCGCGGCCAGCGCCGCCGGCAAGTTCGCGCCTGTCTGGAAGGTGCCCGCCCGTTCGCTGGCCGGCGCGGTCATCGGCGGCCTGCTGCTGGGCTACGGCGCACGCCTGGCCTTCGGCTGCAACATTGGCGCGTATTTCAGCGGCATCCTGTCGGGCAGCCTGCACGCCTGGCTGTGGTTGCCGGCCGCTTTCGCGGGCAGCGCCCTGGGCGTGCGCCTGCGCCCGCTGTTCGGCCTGGCGGTCGAAAAGACGCCCGCGGCATCCAGCTGCTGAAAAACACTGTTCCAGCAATGCCCCCTGCCAGGGGGCATTTTTACGTCCGCCGTGGTGTAAGGTTGCTGCATTCCGCAACACGGAGATGGACATGCAATGGATTGCCGGCCGCTTCACGGCCTTTATCTTGACCCTGGCGGGCGCCGCCGTGACCACCGTGCTGGCCGCCACGGACTCGCTCGGATGGCTGTGGGCCGCCATCCCGCTGGCCATGCTGGGGGCCCTGGGCGTCTACGACCTGATCCAGACGCGCCACGCCATCCGCCGCAATTACCCGGTGCTGGGCAACCTGCGCTTTCTGTTCGAATTCATCCGCCCCGAGATTCGCCAATACTTCCTGGAAGACGACACCCAGGCATCGCCGTTCTCGCGCGCGCAACGTTCGATCGTGTACCAGCGCGCCAAGCGCGAGATCGACAAGCGCCCCTTCGGCACCCAGGAAGACGTCTACGGCGACCGCTACGAATGGATCAACCATTCCATGTCGCCCACCCACATCCGCGATACCGATTTCCGCGTCACCGTCGGCGGGCCGGACTGTACCCAGCCCTATTCGATGTCGGCCTTCAACGTGTCGGCCATGAGCTTTGGCGCCCTGTCGGCCAACGCCGTGCTGGCCCTGAACGAAGGCGCGCGCCAAGGCAATTTCGCGCACGACACGGGCGAAGGTGGCATCAGCCGCTACCACCGCCAGCCGGGCGGCAGCCTGGTCTGGAACATCGGCTCGGGCTACTTCGGCTGCCGTGACGAGCACGGCGCGTTTTCCGAAGAAGCGTTCATCAAGAATGCCTGTACGCCGCAGGTGAAGATGATCGAGATCAAGCTGTCGCAAGGCGCCAAGCCAGGCCACGGGGGCATCCTGCCCGCCGGCAAGGTCACGCCCGAAATCGCCGAAGCGCGCGGCGTGGTCGCCTGGCAGGACTGCAATTCACCGGCCAGCCACTCGGCCTTCGACACGCCCATCGGCCTGATGAGGTTCGTGGCCCGCCTGCGGGAACTGTCGGGCGGCAAGCCGGTTGGCTTCAAGTTCTGCGTGGGCCACCCCTGGGAATGGTTCGCCATCGTCAAGGCCATGCTCGAAACCGGCATCACGCCCGACTTCATCGTGGTCGACGGCGCCGAGGGCGGCACCGGCGCCGCGCCGGTGGAATTCGTCGACCATGTGGGCACGCCGCTGCGCGAAGCCCTGCGCCTGGTGCACAACACCCTGATCGGCGTGAACCTGCGCGACCGCATCAAGCTGGGCGCCTCGGGCAAGATCATCACCGCGTTCGACATGGCCCGCGTCATGGCCATGGGCGCCGACTGGTGCAACGCCGCGCGCGGCTTCATGTTCGCCATCGGCTGCATCCAGGCGCAGGCCTGCCACACCGGCAAATGCCCGACCGGCGTAACGACCCAGGACCCGCTGCGCCAGCGCGCGCTGGTGGTGCCGGACAAGGCCCAGCGCGTGGCCAACTTCCACAAGAACACGCTGCATGCGTTGGCCGAGTTGCTGGCCGCTGCCGGCCTGACGCATCCGGGCCAGCTGCGGCCGCACCATATCGCCCGCCGCATCTCGTCCAGCGAGATCCGCCTGCTGTCGGCGCTGTTCCCCGAACTGGCTCCCGGCGAGCTGCTGCGCGGCGAATTCCGCCACCAGGTGTTCCGCGCCGGCTGGGCCATGGCGCAGGCCAATTCGTTCCAGCCCACGCACGACATCAGCACCGCGCTGGCGCAGGAACGTGCGATGGCCCATCCGCCGCAGGCTGCGCCGGCCTGACGGCCGCTACAGCCAGCGCTCGAACATCCGCGAAAAGAACTCCATGAACCGGTCGTCCACGCCCCGGGCCCGCCAGGCCTCGGGCGTGATGCGCACCGAATCGGCCACGTCGCGCTGGAACAGCGCTTCCATTTCAGTGGCGAAATCCGCCCCCAGCACCACCGCGTTGACCTCGTAGTTCAGGGCAAAGCTGCGCCAGTCCATGTTGCTGGACCCCACGGTGGACCAGACCCCGTCCACCACCGCCGTCTTGGCGTGCAGCAGCGCATCGCGCCGCTCATGGATGGTCACGCCCGCCTTGAGCAGCTTGCCGTAATGCGAACGGCCGGCATTGAACACCAGCGACGAATCGCTGAACCCCGGCAGCACCAGCACCACATCCACGCCGCGCTGCGCGGCGGCAACCAGCACATCGACGAACGCCGGGTCCGGCACGAAGTACGCCATGGTGATGTGGATGGACTTCTGCGCGCTTTCAAACGCCGACATCAGCGTCAGGTAGACCGTGTAGCCATCGCTGCGGTCAGGCTGGTTGGACAGTATCCGCACCCGCGTCGGACCCGTGGCGGGCGGCGCGATCACCTCGCCGCCGCCCTTGAGCGGTTCCTTGGCCTGCGATTCCCAGCCCGCGCGCACCACGGCTTCCAATTGGGTCACCGCGGGCCCCTCGATGCGCAGGTGGGTGTCGCGCCAGGGTGCGGCGCGAGCGTCCGTATTCTTGGCGTCGGGACTGTTGCCCATGCTGCCCGAACCGCCGCGCCCGCCTGAAGGCGACGAGGCATAGACGCCGCTGACGTTGATGCCGCCGAGGTAACCGACCTTGCCGTCCACCACCAGTATCTTGCGGTGATTGCGCTGGTTGGGCGACCAGCCTGCCCGGCTGCCGTTGACGGGACTGACGGGATTGAACACCGCCACCTGCACGCCCGCGTCGCGCAAGCGCTGGAACAGCGCGTCGGGCGTCTTGATCGTGCCCACCGCGTCCACCATCAGGGCGACGTCGGCACCACGATTGCGTGCCGCGATCAGGGCCTCGGCAAAGCGCGCGCCTTCTTCGTCGTCGTCAAAAATGTAGGTTTCCATGTGCACGTAGCGCCGCGCCTGAGCGATCGAGCGCAACATGGCCTGGTAGGTGCTGGGGCCGTCGGCCAACAGGCGTACCCGATTGCCGGCCACCAGCGGCGCGCCGCTGACCGCTTCTTCGACTGCCAGGTGGCGGGCCAGGAAATCATCTTTGGGCGTGTCCGGGCTGGCGGCGATATCGTGGCCGCGCCGGTAGCTGTCCTGGGCGGCATCGGCCGACAGGCCTGCCTGCGCCTTGCGTGCCGCGCGTTCTTGCGCGTCGGGCACGCTGGCGCAGGCGGCCAGCATGGCGGCAACGCACGCCAGCGCCGCGGCGCGCAACCCCCGCCGCCATCCGGCGCGCCACGACAACGGGCCGCAAGCGGCCCGTTGGTAAAGCGGTGGCGGCCTCATGGCGCGCCTTGCCTAGCGCCGGTTGGCCAGCAGGCAGCAGCCCAGCAACACCCCCACCAGCGTGGCCACGCCCACGGACTTCCAGGCGTTTTCATGGACGTATTCGTCGGCATAGGCCTTGGCGCGGCGCGCCCGGTCGAGCGCGGCGCCTTCCCAATCGCCAGCGGATTCACGCGCCTCGGCCAACTGGCGCTTCAGGCGCGAACGGGCCGCTTCGATTTCCGAACCCGTATAGGAAGCCGTCGAACGCAAAAGGTCTTCAGTGCCGGCAAGCAGCTCGTGCAAGCTGTCGCTCACCCGATCGCGATGCAGGGCCATTTCAGCGCGCTGGTTCTTTCTATTCATAGTCGCTCCTATTGCGTAGTTGCGGGTTGGGCCTGCCCTGCCCCCGGTTGCGCGCAAGCCATCACGCGATGCGGGCGGCACGGTGCGGAGCCATCGCTCCGCCAGGCCATGCCCCCATTGTGACCTTGTCGGCGTGCTCCCGGCCCGAGCTTTCGCAACCAGCCGTTAACCGATATTTCAATGGCGCGGAACTTGCTGAGGACCACGGCCCTCATCGGCCAGCCCGCATGCGGTTGCCCACGGGGACACACCCGGCCGAACGTCGCCGCCGCCCCCTCGATTTCGTAAAAGTCCATTGCATTTCAGAGGCTTAGACTTGACACCAGAACCCCTCTGGCCGCCACAATAAGCCTTTGCAATGCGCTTCACCCGCCTCAAAAAGGAACTGAACGCATGGTCTCCCCCTCCGCACTTCTTGCCGGCGCCGCGCCAAGTTTCCTCGCGCCCCAGCCGCAGCCCATCAGCGCCGAGCAGCACGAACTGGGCCGTGGCCTGCTGGACCACCCCGCCCATATCGATCCCAAATACCTGTACGACGCGCTCGGCTCTTCGCTGTTCACCGCCATCACCCAGTTGCCCGAGTACTACCCGACCCGTTGCGAAGCCGAGATATTCGAACGGCACGGCCAGGACATCGCCCGCCGTGTCGGCCCCGTGCAGACGCTGATAGACCTGGGCGCGGGCGATTGCGTCAAGGCAGAACGCCTGTTCGCCAACCTGCGCCCCCGCCATTACGTGCCCATCGACATCTCCGCCGACTATCTGCAGGCGGCCGTGCGGCGGCTCCGTCTGTCATACCCGGACCTGCGCATCACCGCGATCGGCCAGGACTTTTCCCAGGCGTTGTCACTGCCGGCCGGCATTGCGCCTGAACAGCGCCTGTTCTTCTACCCGGGGTCCAGTATCGGCAACCTCGACCCGGACAGCGCGCGCGCCATGCTGCAACGCATCCGGCGTCAATGCGAAGGCGGCGGCTTGCTGGTGGGTGTGGACCGGGTCAAGTCCCGGCAAGTGCTTGAACCCGCCTACGACGATGCCCTGCACCTGACCGGCGCCTTCAACCTGAACCTGCTGCGGCACGTCAACACGTTGCTGGGCTCGGACTTCGACATAGGCGAGTGGCGCCATGTGGCCCTGTTCAACAGCGAGCAGTCGCGCATCGAGATGCACCTGCAGACGCAGCGCCCCGTCACCGTGAGTTGGCCCGGCGGCGAACGGCGCTTCGCGGCAGGCGAACGCATCCATACGGAAAACTCGTACAAGTTCACGCCCCAGGCCTTCACCGACCTGCTGCACAGTGCGGGCTATCACGATGTCGAACACTGGTCGGATGCGCGCGGCTGGTTCTCGGTATTCAGCGCCCGTGCCTGACGCCCTGCCCCCTCAACCCGCCCCTGGAGGATCGCCATGGAACCTGCCTGCCTGCTGACCCATCCCGCCAACGGCCCCTACGCCGCCGGACAAGCGGGCCAGCACGACCGGTACGATGCCGTGCGCGCCACCAGCACCTCCCTGGCAGCACCCTTGAGTCCCGAAGACTGCCAGGTGCAATCCATGCCCGACTGCAGTCCCGTCAAATGGCATCTGGCGCACACGACCTGGTTCTTCGAAACCTTCCTGCTGACGCATTTCCATCCACCCTATACCGTGTTTCACCCGCAGTACCGGATGCTGTTCAATTCCTACTACAACGCGGTCGGCGCCAAGCACCCGCGCCCCCAAAGAGGCCTGCTCTCGCGCCCGCCACTGGCGGACGTGCTGCACTACCGCCAGCATGTCGACAACGCCATGCATGAATTGATCTCGCGGTTGGGCGGCAACGATCCAGCCTTCGATGCCTTGCTGGAACTGGGACTGAATCACGAACAGCAGCACCAGGAACTGATCCTGACCGACGTCAAGCACATGCTGTCGGGCAACCCGCTCAGGCCGGCCTACGTGGCCTCGGGCTCGCCGGCGCTGCCGCCCGGGACCCCCGCCGGCTGGACTCGCTACAGCGGGGGCGTGGTGCGCATCGGCCATGACGGCAAGGGCTTCGGCTTCGACAACGAAGGCCCCGCGCACGACGTGCTGCTGACGCCCTTTCACCTGGCCGACCGGCTGGTGACCCAGCACGAGTACCTGGCCTTCATTCGCGACGGCGGCTACAGGCGCCCGGAATTATGGCTCTCGCTGGGCTGGGAACGGGTGTGCGCCGAAGGCTGGCGCGCCCCGCTCTACTGGGAGGGCCAGCGCGACGACTGGCGGGTGTTTACGCTACGCGGCATGCAGGAACTGGAACTGCAGGCGCCCGTCACCCATATCAGCTACTACGAAGCCGACGCCTACGCGCGCTGGGCCCGCGTGCGGCTGCCCCGAGAAGCGGAATGGGAGCACGCCGCCCGGCAACTGCCCGACGGCAGCCATACCAGTCGCGCCAACCTGCTGGAAAACGGCCATCTCGACCCTCGCCCCGCCCCCGCCCGGCTCGGGGCCGCCGGCCCCGTGCAACTGTATGGCGACGCCTGGGAATGGACTGCCAGCAGCTATGACGCCTACCCGGGCTTTACGCCAGACGCCGGGGCGGTGGGCGAGTACAACGGCAAGTTCATGTGCAACCAATACGTGCTGCGCGGCGGCTCCTGCGCCACCCCGCGCGGCCATATCCGACCCAGCTATCGCAATTTCTTCCCGCCGGAGGCCAGGTGGCAGTTTTCGGGGATCCGGCTGGCGCGGGATGCCTGAGGCGGGGGGATAAAAAAACGCCCCCACCCAGTTGCATTGCCAAAAAATTTCATGCTAGAATTTCGTTCTTCGTTGCTCAGCTTCGTTTGGAACTGAAGCTTGAAACTACGGTTTTACGCAACGGAAAGATGGCGCATTAGCTCAGCCGGTTAGAGCGACGGAATCATAATCCGCAGGTCCCCTGTTCGAATCAGGGATGCGCCACCAGAATTTTTGAAAGGCCTTCACGCAAGTGAAGGCCTTTTTGCATTGGGCGATCTAGAATGCGGCGCGAGTCATTTCACAAAACAGAGCAGCAGCACTGAAAAGAGAGCACCCACAACATGCGCCATTCTGGAACTGCCCCCCGTCCGGCCCTGGCCGCCCTTGCCCTGATTGCCGGCCTGCTGTCGACAAGTGCCTGGGCCGCCGCGGGCAGCGTGCAGGCGTCGCACGCCGCGTTCGCCCCCACCGCAGAACAGCTGCAAACCGTTGAAACCTTCAAACAGGCCCCGATCGATGCCTTCGTGCCGGGCGAATTCGCGCGCTCGGGCAAGCCGGCGCTGCCCTACCGGCTGGTTTCTCCGCTGCCCGCGAGCGGCAAGGACGCCGGCAAAAAATACCCATTAGTGGTGATTTTTCATAGCTCGGGCGGCATCGGCACGGATAATCTGTCGCCCCTGAACGCCTTCACCCGTACCTTCGGCACGGAGGCATCGCGCCGCGATTTCCCGGCGTATGTGCTGGTGCCGCAGACACCGGGCCGCACGGCCAACTACACCAAGGACGCGCACGACGTGCGTATCTCGAAACCGGGTCTGGACCTGGCCGACGTCATGCGCTTGGTCGACGACATCGCCAGGCACCATCCCGTGGACACCCGGCGCATCTACGCGGTGGGCTTCTCGATGGGGGCATCGGCCGCGCTGGATGCCGCCGTCGCCTCGCCGCACCGCTTCGCGGCCATCGTGGCCATGTCGGGCGTGCCGCCTGAACGGTCGCTGGCCAAGCCCCTGGCCAGCATTCCGCTCATGCTGATGCACGGGACGGCCGACAAGGAAAATCCCTACGAAGGCAGCCAGGTGTGGGCCCAGGCGCTGGCCGCGGCCGGCGGTCATCCGATCTTCATCACTTACGACGGCATGGACCACCGCATCGCGCCGGAACTGTTGACCGCCAAGCCCTGGCGGGAATGGATGTTCCAGCAACGCCGCCCCTGATACGCAAAACGCGCGCCCCAGGCAGCCAAGCCACCTGGGGCG